>JBJSZF010000585.1:0-9661 GCA_046090125.1 Verrucomicrobiota bacterium | reverse complement strand
TGTGGAACAGCGCCCCGCAGGTGTTCCGGTGGCGGGACTGGATCGTGGCCTCCCTGAACGCGGACAAGGGGTACGACCAGATGGGGCGGGAAATGCTGGCGGCGGACGAGGTCCGTCCCGGGGACGACGAAGCGGGCGTCGCCACCGGCTACCTCGTGCGCAACTGGTACGCGCTCAATCCCAACCAATGGATGCGCGAGACCGTCGAGCACACCGCCAAGGCCTTCCTCGGCCTCACCTTCAACTGCGCCCATTGCCACGACCACAAGTACGACCCCATCACCCAGGAGGACTACTTCCGCTTCCGCGCCTTCTTCGAGCCCATGGGCCTCCGACAGGACCGCTGGCTCGGCGAGCCCGACCCCGGCCCGTTCCAGAAGTACGAATACTCCGCGCTACGGCGCGTGGTGAAGACCGGCAGCGTTCGCGTGCTCGACGAGGCAGCAGGCGCCCCGACCCGCCTGTATCGCGGCGGCGACGAGCGCAACGTGGCCTCCAACGTGCCCCCCATCCGGCCCGGAGTGCCCGCCATCCTCGGCGGCCCCGCGCTCGATGTCCGCCCCGTGCCGCTCCCGACGACGGCCTATTATCCGGGCCTGCGCGACTTCGTGCGCGACGCCGAGGTGGCGGCGCGAGGCACCGCCCTGCAAGCGGCCGTGTCCAACCTCACCGCCTTGTCCCGCGCCCTCGCACAAGGCCCGAAGCCCGCAACGAACGAACCCTCGCAACGCGCCATCTCCGCCGTGGAACGGCTGTCCCACGACCTCGCCATGGACCGCGCACGCGCCCGCGTCCGGGCCGCCGAGGCCGACGCCGAGTCGCTCCGCAGGCGCATCGCCGCCGCCGTCGCCGCACACGACGGGACCCCGCCTGACGCGGCCGCCGCGTTGGCCTCGGAAGCAAGCCGTGCGGAACGCCACCATGCCTGGTGCAAGGCCGACGAGGCGCGGAGCGCGGCGACGGAGGCGATGGATCTCCTGCGTGCGGAGCAAGCCCTTGCACGTGCCCGCCGCGCCGCCATGGCGACGCCGGACAAGTTGGTCAAGGACGAGGCGGCCAAGGAGGAGGCCGCCCTCCAGAAGCTGGGTGAGGAAGTCGCCGCCCGAACGCAGGCCGCCCAGCGGGCGCTGGCGGATGCAGCCACCAACGGGGTTGCCTTCACGCCCTTGTCCCCCGTGTATCCCGCCACGAGCCCCGGCCGTCGCCGCGCCCTCGCCCATTGGATCTTTGGCAAGGACAACCCCCTCGCCGCGCGCGTCGCCGTCAACCACGTCTGGATGCGCCACTTCCGGTCGCCGCTGGTGCGGACCGTCTTCGACCTGGGCCGGAACGGGTCGCCGCCCACGCACCCCGCGTTGTTGGACTGGCTGGCCGTGGAGCTCATGGAATCCGGCTGGAGCCTCAAGCACCTCCACCGCCTGATCGTCACCAGCCGCACCTATCGCCTCGCCTCCGCCCCGCATCCGGGCGACCCCGCCGCAGCCCATCGCAACGCCCGCGACCCCGACAACGCCTTCCTTTGGCGCATGAACCCCGGGCACATGGAGGCCGAGGTCCTCCGCGACGCGCTCCTGCGCCTCGCCGGGACGCTGGACGCGACCATCGGCGGCTACCCTGTGCCCAACACCGAGGCCGAGACCTCCCGACGCCGGACCCTCTACCTCGAATGCTTTCCCGAGGACGGCGGCCACAGCGAGTTCACGGGGATGTTCGACCCTCCCGACCCCACGGACTGCTACCGCCGCACGACCACCGTGATGCCACAGCAGGCGCTGGCCTTGAGCAACAGCCGCATCGCGCGCCAACAGGCCGAGGCCATCGCGCGACGCCTCGGGGACGACCTCGCGCGCGAGGACGCACCGCACCCTCCTGGCACTGCGCCCGCCGCACCCGCCCCGCCCCACGAGGCGCACCGACGATTCATCGGGGCCGCGTTCGAGCACGTCCTCGGTCGCAGCCCCTCCCCCAGCGAGTCCGACGCCGCCATGCGCTTCCTCGCCTCCGACGCCGATGCAACGTCCGCCAGCAAGTCCGTCGCCCCCCACGAGCGGCCCGCGTCCGAGGGGGAAGCCACCACCGCCGATGCCGCCGCACGCGCCAGCCTCGTCGTCGTCCTCCTGGGCCACCACGACTTCATCGCCGTCCCATGAACCCGGCCCGCCACGCTTTCCCCCCAAACCGCCACGAACCCCAGCCGAATCCATGAACCCGGGTGACGCCTTCTGCGGACGCGTCGAACGACGCCGTTTCCTTGCCGACTTTGGGATGGGGTTCGCGGGCCTTGCCATGGGCGCGCTTCTCACGCCCCCTGCCCGGGCCCGCGCCGCTGGACCCGAGTCGCCCGCACCCGCGCCCGATGGCCAGCCCCATTTCGCACCCAAGGCACGCTCCGTGATCTGGATCTTCCTCAGCGGCGGCTACAGCCATGTCGAGACCTTCGACCCCAAGCCCGCGCTGAACGCCCATGCGGGCAAGACCTTCGACAAGACCAGCTTCCCCAACCCGCTCCTCTCCCCAAGGCACAAGGAACGCTTCCGCTCCGTCCCCGCCGAGTCCGTAAACGTCCGGGACGTGTACCCCATCATTTACCCCATGCAGGTGGGCCACGCGCGCCATGGCGAGTGCGGCGTTGGCATCTCGGACTGGTGGCCCCACCTGGCGCGGTGCGCGGACGACATCGCATGGGTGCGCAACATGTGGACGACGGACAACGACCACGCCGCCGAGAACCAGATCCACATGGGGCGCCATCGCCTGGACGAGACGCAGCCGAGCATCGGCGCGTGGGTCCACTACGGCCTGGGTAGCCTCAACGAGAACCTTCCCAGCTACGTCGTGCTCGGTGGCCCGACGGCCGCCACCACGCGCGACTCCATCCACGCCTATTACCTGGGCCCCCAGCACGCCGGCGTCCCCATCAAGGTCGATCCCGCCAACCCCCTCGCCTTTGGCCGCCGACCCGACGCAGTCTCCAGCCAACGCCAGCAACGCGAGGTCGCCCTCGCCTCCGAGTTGCTGGGCCTTCGTGCCGTCGAGTATCCGGACGATCCCAACCTCCGCGCCCGCATCCGCGCCCATGAACTGGCCTTCCGCATGCAGGCCGCCGTCCCGGAGGCCATGGACTTCCGGCCCGAGTCCGGGGCCGTTCGATCGCTGTATGGCCTGGACCACGACGCCACGAAGGTGGCCGGCGAACGCCTGCTGGCTGCACGAAGGCTGGCCGAGCGCGGCGTCCGCTTCATCCAGGTCTATCCCAGCGCCTACGGCACGTGGGACTCGCACCAGAAGCTCAAGGAAAACCACGAGAAGCTCTGTGCGAGCGTGGACAAGCCGGTCGCGGGCCTCCTTCATGACCTCAAGCAGCGCGGGCTCATGAACGACGTCCTCGTCGTGTTCTGCACCGAGTTCGGACGCACGCCCGGACTCGAGCAACGCAGCGGCGGCAAGGATGGCCGGGACCATCACCCGCATGGCTTCACCGTGTGGTTCGCCGGGGCCGGCATCCGCCCCGGCACCGTCCACGGCGAGACCGACGAGCTCGGCTACCATGCCCTCGGCGACGGCCACTACGTCACCGACATCCACGCCACCGTCCTCCACCTCCTCGGGCTGGACGGGCGGAGGCTCGAAGTCCCCGGCCGACGCCGCCTCGACATCGACCACGGTCGCGCCATCCGAGACATCTTGGCGTGATCATCGACCCCGCGCCGTACCACCCCCATTGGACGGGCGGGCCCGCCGCCTCGGCAGGCGCAGCCCGTCGCCTCGTTCTCAGCCCTTCGCTTGCGCGCGGGCAATCGCCGGCTCGCCCCCGATGGTCCCGGACAACTCGTCCAGGTACGACGCCGACCGCACCCGTTCCACCATGGCCCGCGCACGCGCCAACCGCTCCCGGATGCCCAGCCGCCCCGCCTCCTCCGCGTGGCCCTCGCTGCCGAGGAACCGCGCCAGGTAATCCGAGTGCCCGCGCCACAGCCGGAGGTCGATTTGCTGCTTCGCGCGCAGCCGTTCCCGATACCAGTCGGAGGCCAGCAGGGCCTCGCGCGTGAACAAAACGCGAATCGCGGGCTCGGCCAACGATTGCCCCTCGAAGTGCCCGTCACGCATCACGTGCAGCAACGCCCGCAGCGGCGGGCAGGCATCCGCCACGGAGCCATCGTTGAAGTAGTGCGCCGCGACCCGCCGGTGCGTCTCGACCACGTTCGACACGGCGTCCGCGAACTGCGCGGCATCCTGCAGCTCGGGCCGGAGCATCGGCTCCGTCAGCACCGAGTGCGGGTGGTTGAACAGGCGCCCGAAGAACACGCTCACGAACTTCGGCGTGATCCGGTACCCGAGTCGGCTGGCAGGGACGACGCGGCCATCCAGCGACAGGTCCTCGCATCGCTCCAGGTAGCCCTCGCGAATGAGGAACGCCGGGTCCCGCTCCTCCACGCCCATGCGGCACCACAGCTCCGGGACGAGCAACGAGATGTCGTGGTCCACCCGCAGGTGCGGCCCCACGCAGCCGGCGCTCGTCACGAACCCGTGGTGCCCGGTCAGGATGTACCCGCACAACGCCGCGTTCAGGTCGTACACCGGCGGCAACGCGTTGAAGGGCCCCTTCGTCAGCGCGCCCTCGCTCCCTGCGCCGGTCGTGCTCGGGGACTTCCCCGTCATGCTGGAGATGAACTCCATGAACAGCTCCGGCAGCTCCATGTAGTGAACAGGGCCGTAGCACGCCAGCGAGCGGATGCCCTTCTCCGCCGGGTTGTTCCGGCGGCCCGCCAGCACGGCCCCGACAGCCACGGGGACCGCCTGGCCGGCCGGAATCCTCCGCGCCAGCCGCATCCCGACCTCCGCCACGTGCCACGTGCGCGGGTCCAGCAGGTCCGGCCGCACCTGGAGGTAGCGGGGGTTTCCCGAGGGCTTGCCATCCACGATCCGGGGAAACGCCGTGCAGGCGAACGAGCCCCCCTCCGCCGCCGACCGTGCCACCAGCCGCTGCATGGGCTCCGTGAACTGCGCGAAGCCAATGGCCTCCTCCACCAGGTCGTTGGCAACGCCGGGCCCCAGCGGCTCGTAGTTGCTGAAGAAGTTGTCCGGGCGCGCGAAGTCCGCCTCCGCCGCCTTGTCATACCCGCGCACGACGGCGTCGTCCGGGCGCTGGAACAGCCGATACTCGACGTTTTGGACGACCTTGATGGAAGGCTCCCGAATGGACGGGTCGAGGCACCCGGCGCGCTCGCGCGGGACGATGATGGAGGCCGTGATGTCGTCCTCGGCCTGGAGCTTGAGCGAGGGCTGGAAGTCCTTGCGCAACCCGAAGGTCCGCCACGCGCCGGACCCGTCGTAGCCCACGCGCAGGAACTGCGTCGCCAGCCGCTGGCGGCCCAGCCGCAGCTCGTTGGCCGGCGTCCCGTTGATCACGTCCACCGCAAACCGTTCGCGCCAGGCCTCGCCCCACGACGGCCGCCAGAACCGCTTCACCACGAACACCAGCTCCTTGATGTGCGGCGGGATCGAGGCAATCCACGCGTTGTGCTCCGCCGAAAACTCCGGCGCGGGCGTCAGCAGCTTGATCACCGAGCCCAACGAGCGCTCGGGCGACAGGATGGGGCGCCGGTCCCGGCCATTGCGCGCCGGGTCCGCGAACCGCGCCGAGACGTCGCGGTGCACGACCTCCTCCACGCGGTCGAAGTCAGCCTTGAAGTCCGCCACGAAGACCGGCCCATGGATGATGGCGTCGGCGATGGGCTTGGAGATCTCGCTCTTGCCGCCGCCGCTGACGGTGCAGGGCTTGTGGCAGAGGACGCCCTCCTGCCGGGTGCCCACGAGGCGCCAGGCGCGGTTCCCGGACGGCCGCTCCAGGTGCACCTTGAAGCCGCTCGGCAACACATAGACGTGCCCCGCCCGCAGCTTGATGCGCGCCTCGCCCCCGCCCGCCAACGGCCACGTCACCGACTGGTCCTCCATTCGGAAGCGCGACGTCTCCGGCACGTAGTGGACGGTCGGGTGCGCCCGGTCCAGCGCGTGGCCGTCGGGCTGCAACACGGCGCCCTGCCCGAGCAATCCCAGGGCCTCGGCCAGCGTGTGCGGATACTCCATCTGGTGCTGCGCCGCATCGTACTCGCCCGCCAGGTCGTACCGCGCGAACACCACCGCCCCGCCCGCGTGCTCCTCCTCCGCCAGGCCCATCAGGTTCGCCGCGAAGCTCACCTGCGTCTTCACCTCCTTCTTGCAGTATCCGAAGTAGTTGTCGGAGATGACGGTCACGACCACGCCCGAGGCGTCGCGCGCCGTCAGCTTGGAGGCGTTTCCGTCGTTGTAGCGCTCGTCCTCGGTCTTCCAGCACATGCCATCCCGGCGCTGGCGCTCCGTGGCGTCCTCCCAGCGGGGCAGCCCGAGTTCCTTCTTCGGCAACCCCGTCACGTGCGGCGCGACGACGATGAAGCCCGTGTGGCCGGACCAGCCCTCGACGTCGAGCGCGGCGTCGTTCTCCGGCAGGTAGGGGTCGCCGCCGTTTCCGAAGATGCGCTCCACGAAGTCCAGGTTGGCGACCAAAGAGCCCGGGGCCAGCAGGCGAACCTCCATGCGCCGCTCCGGCAACCACCCTGCCACCGCCGGGCTCACCAGGGGCCGCAGTTGCATCGAGACGAAGCAGCACGCCTCGCCCGTCGCCGCCGTGAACGGCAGCCGTTGCAGCCCCGGCGGCGGTTGCAACGCCCGCCTCAGGATGGCCGCAAACACCTCGCGCGGCACCGCCTTCTTGTCGTCCGGCACCGGCAACCCGCCCTCCGTCACGTGGAAGATGCCCGCCGTCGTGCGCCGGTCCGACTTCGGGTTGTGCAGCACGCCGTTGAGCAACCGATGGCTCTTGAGCAAGGGCGACGCCACCTCGTCCTTGCCCGGCGTCAACGACAGCAACCGCGCCAAACCGGGCCGGTCCAGCACCAGCGTGCGCGCGGGAAGCTTCGGCGGCACCACGACGTCCTGCAGGTACTCGTACAGGAACGATTGCACCCGGTTGTCCGCCGGGCACAGGTACGACGCCAGCAGGCGATCCTTCTCGCGGTGGTGCGCGACCAACTGGGCGAGCGCGGCGTCCAACGCAGGCCCGCCGCCCGGGGGCGGGACCGTCGGCAACCCGAGTTCCGCCAGCTTGAGGTTGATGTGCCGGTGGAGGGATTCCGGGTCGGCCACCGCCAACCCAATGCGTTCCGCGTCGTCCATGGGGAGTCTTGTGCCGGGTGCGCTCGCCCTCCCGGCATGGTCAGACTACGGACGGGCCGCAGGACGGCAAGCGGCGTCCCTGAAGCCGGGCTTCGCTTCATTCAGCCGAACCATGCACGCCTTCCATTGCCCCCCGTTCGACGCGGCGAGGCCAGGGGGCATCGCGGGCCAGCGTCGCGCGCACGGGATTCGTCGCCGGGGCTTGGAAACACGACCCACGATGGGACAGGGCGTGGGGTGGCAGGGTGGCAGGGTGGCGGGACTCACTGAAGAAGTTTGGTGCGCGGGGCGGGGGTTGAACCCACAACCTTCGGCTCCGGAGGCCGACGCTCTATCCAATTGAGCTACCCGCGCAGGTGGGACATCCGTGTCGTCCAGGTGTCCTCAGGAAAATGGTGCGAGGTGCAGGGTTCGAACCTGCGACCCCTTGCGTGTGAAGCAAGTGCTCTACCGCTGAGCTAACCTCGCGATGACCGCCGTTTCTTCCGGGATTTCAACGGTCGGTGCAAGCGCGGATTTCGGGCGTGCTCGCGCCCAACCCTCGGGACTTGCCAATCCATGGGAGATGCGATGCCATGCCAACACACTTCCTATGCGCACTTCCTCACCATCGCCCGGGCGTTGGATTCGCAACGCCACCCACCACGGCTTCACGCTCATCGAGCTGCTCGTCGTGATCGCCATCATCGCGATCCTCGCGGGCATGTTGCTTCCGGCGCTCGGCAAGGCCAAGCAACGCGCCCAGGGCGTGACGTGCATGAACAACACCAAGCAGCTCATGCTCGCCTGGAAGCTCTACTCCGACGACAACTCCGAACGCCTCGTCGGGGCCGCCAGTTGGACCGCGCCGGGTGCCACCCGCGAGACGCCCAACTGGACCGGGGGCAGTTGGCTCGACGCGTCCCGCGGCCAGGAAAGCCGGCAGGACAATTGGGACCACGAGATGTTTACCAAGAAGAGCGTCCTCTGGAAGTACTGCGGCAACTCCATCGGTGTCTGGCATTGCCCGGCCGACACCACCGTCGGGTTCGACACGCGCCAACGTCGCAACGTCCCCCGCATCCGCTCCATGTCGATGAACAACTGGGTGGGCGGCCCCCCGTGGGGCGAGTCCGGCCCCGGCTGGAAGGTCTATATCAAGGAAAGCGACATCTCCAACCCCGGCCCCTCGCAGACCTTCGTGCTCCTCGACGAGCGCGAGGACAGCATCAACGACGGCTACTTCGTCGTGGACATGAACGGCTTCACCGAGGGCAACCCCGACCGCATGATGAAGCTCGTGGACTACCCGGCCCAGTACCACGGCAACTCAGCGGGGTTCGCCTTCGCCGACGGGCACTCCGAAATCCACAACTGGAAGTCCGCCGAGCTGCGCCGCCCCGTCCGCAAGGGCAACCTCCTCCAGCTCAACATCGCCATCGGCTCCCGGCCGGACCTCAAGCGCGACGTGTACTGGATGGCCGAGCGCTCCACCCGGAAGTGAGGCGATCCCCCGGGGTCGGCCCACGGTCGGCCGCCCCCCCGCAGCCGACTCCGGCCAGCCTCAATGAGATTGCCGGTCCCGGAACCGTCGCGGCGTCGTGCCCGTGACCCGCCGGAAGTGGTTGGTCAGGTGGGACTGGTCGCAAAAGCCGCAGCGCTGTGCCACCTCCACCAAGGTGAGTTCGGTGTGCGCCAGCAACTGGCGCGCCCGGTCGATCCGTTGCCGGATCAGGTATTGGTGGGGCGCATGGCCCGTGGCGATCTTGAAGCGCCGCGCAAAGTGAAACGCGCTCAGACCCGCCGCGCCGGCGATCGCCTCCAACGGAAGATCCTGAGCCAGTCGTTCCCGCATGTACTCCACCGCCTTCCGGAGCTGGTTCGGCGTCAACCCGCGTCCCTTGCCGCCCGTCGGCGCCGCCGGCTTCATGTAATGACGTGTCAGGTGCGCCGCCAACGCCGCACCGAGGGCCTCCACGTAGAACCGACCCTCCGGATGCCGCGCCATCACCTCGTCGCGGATCCGGTCGCACAGGGCCTTCATCACCCCGTCCGTCACCACCCGCAACGGCATCAAGTCCGGCAACACGTCGCTGTCCGCCGGCATCCCGTGGTTCGCCACGAACTGCGCGGTCAACGAAACCGAGTAAAACCTCCCGCTCGAGCGCGTTCGCAGCGAAAACATCGCGCCCGCCGGGAACACGCTCACGTTGCCGGGCATCACGCGATACATCCGGAACGGGCCCGCATCCGCCACCTCGATGTCCGCCGGGCCATCGAGGTGAATCACCACCATGTGGTTCGTCGGGCTCGAAGGTCCGCGCTCATGCGCGCCAAACCGCCGCTGCTCCACTTGGATCAACGGCCACTCCTGCGGGTCTGACCGCAGCTCGGGCTCGTCCGCGAACAAGGGTCCCCTCGACCCCGTTGCGGCGTCCACGATGACTTCCTGGGATGGGATGCTCGACAT
>JBJSZF010000584.1:0-4860 GCA_046090125.1 Verrucomicrobiota bacterium | reverse complement strand
CGCCGCCCCCAACGCCTCCGCCACCCGCGCATGCCCGCGCCACACCATGGCGCACACCACCTTGCACAGCTCCGGCAACGCCGGGTCCGCCAGCCCATAGAACACCTGCAAGCCGTCCTTGCGCCGCCGCAGAAGCCCCGCGTCCACCAATACCTGAAGGTGGCGCGACGCGTTCGCCTGCCCAAGCCCCGCCTCGACCGCAAGCGGCCCCGCCGCCTTCTCCCCGTCCATCACCGCCCGCACCAGCTTCAGACGGCTCGGCTCCCCCAGCGCCCGAAACCGAGCCGCCACCAGCGCCAAGGCCTCCTCCGACATCCCCCTCGGGTCCATGCCCTCCCCCGTGTTCCTCGCCATCATGTTTTGCTTGCCGCCCTGCATATTACTGGATAGTGAAATAGTCAATGAATCGATGAACGGTTCCTGCAAGTACCTCGTCCATGCCCCCGCCGTCGCGCCACGCCGCGACGCCTCACGAAACCGCACCTCGCCCCGCACGCCATGAACACCGAGAACATCATCCGCGCCCTCGCCGGCTCCCTCGTCCTCGCCTCCCTCGCCCTCGCCCACTTCGTCCACCCCGGCTTCCTCCTCCTCACGGCCTTCGTCGGCCTCAACCTCCTCCAGTCCGCCTTTACCGGGCTCTGCCCCGCCGAGTCCATCCTCCGCCGGCTACGCCCCTCCCGACCCGCCGCCCAGCCCAGCCCCGGCAACGCCACGCCCCGCTCCTGCTGCAACCCAAAGCCCTCCGCCTAGTCCGCCACGCAACGCCACGCCAGGCCCGTCCTCGACATGAAGCCTTCCCACCAGCGCGGCGCCGCACCCGCCACGGCGGCCCGCCCCGCACCCCCAATCCCCATCGCCGCGACCATCGCCGTCCTCGCCCTGCTATTCGGTTGCCATCGCCAGGAAGCGCCCCCGTCCAAGCCCACGCTGCCGCCCCATCCCGTCCAACTCGCCCCCGCATCCCAAGAGGGCTGGACCATCTCCGAGGACGTCGTCGGCACCATCCGCCCCCGACTGCGCGCCGTCCTCGCGTCCAAGGTTCCCGGCCGAGTCGAGTCCCTCCCCGTCGTCCCGGGCCAACTCGTGCAAAAAGGAGACCTCGTCGCGTCCCTCGACGACCGTGAAACGCGCGCCCGGCTGGAATCCGCAAGGGCCAGCGCCGAGCAGGCATCCCGCGACCGCGACCGCATCCGCCGCTTGGTGCAGCAAGGGGCCGCCACGCCCGCAGAGGGCGACGCGGCCGAGGCCCGGCATCGCGTTGCGGCCGCCGCCGTCGCCGAGACCGAGACCCTCCTTGGGCATGCCCGCATCACCGCCCCGTTCAACGGAGTCATCACGCGCAAGCACGTGGACGTCGGCGACCTCGCCTCTCCCGGGAGGCCCGTGGTGGACATCGAGGACGCCACCCATCTGCGCATGGAGGCGGATGTCCCCGAGGCGCTCGTGCAGGGCGTCGCCGTCGGGATGAAGCTCCCCGTCCATGCCGCCACCGCACCGGGCGCTCTGGATGCCGTCGTGGCCGAGGTGGCGCCTGTGGCCGAGTCTGGGAGTCGCACCCACGTCGTGAAGCTGGACCTTCCCCAGCGCCCCGGCCTCCGCTCGGGCCAGTTCGCGCGCGTCTCCATCCCGTCGGGCTCCGCTGCCATCCTTCACGTTCCGGCTTCGGCCCTCATCCTCCGCGGACAACTCGAGTACGTCATGGTCGCCGAGGACGGCGTGGCGCGCCTGCGGCTGGTACGTTCCGGCCGACGCCAAGGCGGGCGCATCTCGATCACCTCCGGGTTGAGCCCAGGGGAAAGGGTGGTCGTGGCGGGCCTCGACGGCCTCCGCGACGGCCAGCCATTGGAGGTGCGCCCGTGAACGCATCGGACCCGACGCCGGAACCTGCCCCCGACGCCCCCGCGCTGGGCGTCGCCGGTCGCATCGCAAGGACCTTCGTCCATTCCAAGCTCACGCCGCTGGTCATCCTGGCATCGATCCTCCTAGGAGGATTCGCCGTCGTAATGCTGCCGCGCGAGGAGGAACCCCAGATCCAGGTGCCCATGATCGACGTCATGGTCGCCATGCCCGGGTCCTCCGCCGGCGAGGTTGAGGAACGCGCCACCCGCCCCATGGAAAAGCTCCTCTGGGAAATCCCGGGCGTGGAATACCTCTACTCCCAGTCCGGCGAGGGCCAGGCCCTCTCCATCGTCCGCTTCAAGGTCGGTTCCAACCCCGAGGCCAGCCTCGTGAAGGTCACCGAGAAGCTCCGGGCCAACCTCGACCGCATCCCGCACGGCGTCTCGTTCCCGCTCGTCAAGCCGCGCTCCATCGACGACGTGCCCATCCTGGCCCTGACCTTTCACGGCGCACGCCAGGACCCGCTCTCCCTGCGCCGCCTCGTCGCCCAGATCGACGACGCCGTGAAGCAGGTCCCCCAGGTCGCCGAGACCTCCGTCATCGGCGGCGCACGACGCGAGCTGCGCGTCTCCCTCGACCCCGTCCGCCTCGCGTCCCGCGGACTGACCCCGGCTGGCATCGTTCCCATGCTCCAGCAGGCCAACCGCCAGGTGCGCGGCGGCGAGGTCACCGCCAGCAACCAGTCCGTCGTCGTCGAGACCGGCGCGTTCCTGCGCGACGCCGAGGACGTCCGCGGCGTGGTCGTGGGCATCGCGGGCGGACGGCCCATCTACCTTCGCGACGTCGCCGAGGTGGAGGACGGACCCGAGGAGCCGACCCAGTACGTCCTGTTTGGCCGGGGCCAGCACGCGCAGGGGAACGAGGGAACGGAGGAACCCGCCGTCACCCTCGCCATCGCCAAGCGCCCCGGCGCGAACGCCATCTCGGTCGCCCGCGACGTCCTCGCCAAGGTCGATCTCCTGAAGGGCGTCCTCATCCCTTCCGACGTCACCGTGTCCATCACCCGTCACTACGGCGAGACGGCGGCGGAAAAGTCCGACGAGCTCCTCCTGCACATGGCCCTGGCCGTCCTCAGCGTCTCGCTCCTCATCTGGCTGGTCCTCGGATGGCGCGAGTCCGGCATCGTCGCCGTCGCCATCCCGGCCACGCTCGCCCTCACCCTGCTCGTGTTCCACCTGCAAGGGTTCACCCTCAACCGCATCACCCTCTTCGCCCTGATCTTCAGCATCGGCATCCTCGTGGATGACGCCATCGTGGTCGTCGAGAACATCGTGCGGCACTTTCACCTGCCCCGGAACGCCGGGCGCCCATGGGCCTCCATCGCGGTCGAGGCCGTCGGGGAGGTGGGCAACCCCACCATCCTCGCCACGTTTGCCGTCATCGCCGCCGTCCTGCCCATGGCGTTCGTCGGGGGCCTGATGGGCCCCTACATGCGCCCCATCCCGGTGGGGGCCAGCGCCGCCATGTTCTGGTCCCTGCTCGTCGCCTTCGTCGTCACGCCTTGGGCCAGCATCCGCATGCTGCGCTGGTTCAAGGGCGAGGAACGCCTTGCCCGCCACCGCGCGCCCGGCCACGCCGCCCACGACGACGCCCTCACCCGCCTCTATCGCCGGGTGATGCGTCCCCTCCTCGCCCACGCACGATGGCGATGGTCCTTCCTCCTTGGCATCGGAGCCCTGCTCCTCGCCGCCTTTGCGTCCGTCGCCACGGGCTGGGTCCAGGTCAAGATGCTCCCCTTCGACAACAAGTCCGAGTTCCAGGTCATCCTCAACATGCCCGAGGGCTCGTCCCTCGAACGCACCGCCGAGGTCGCCCGGTCCATGGCCCGCGTCCTCCGCAAGGAACCCGAGGTCACCGACTATCAGGTCTATGTCGGCGTGGCGTCCCCCTTCAACTTCAACGGGCTCGTGCGCCACTACTTCCTGCGGCGCGGCCCCAGCGTCGCCGACATCCAGGTCAACCTGCGGCCCAAGCACGAGCGACGCTCCCAAAGCCACGACATCGCCCGCCGCGTCCGGCCCGCCTTGGCCGCCATCGCCAAGGCCCACGGCGCGCGCCTAGCCGTCGCCGAGGTGCCCCCAGGGCCGCCCGTCCTCCAGACGCTCGTCGCCGAAATCTACGGCCCCACCGACGAAGCCCGGTCACGCCTCGCAGCCGACGTCCGCGCCATCCTCGAGTCCACCCCGGGCGTCGTGGACGTCGATGCCTACGTCGAGGCGGACCAACCCAAGGCACGCGTCGTCATCGACAAGGAAAAGGCCGCCCTCCACGGCGTCAGCGCCGAGGCCATCGCGCGCGCCGTCCGCATCGCCGTCGGGGGCGAGTCCGTGGACCTCCTCCACGTGCCCGGCGAAAAGGAGGACGTGAACCTCGTGCTTCGCGTTCCCAAGGACCAGCGCGAGCGACCCGAGGACCTTCTCGCCCTTCGCGTCCGAAGCGGCGATGGCAATGCCCTCCCCGAGCCCGCACACGGCGGGACCCCGGCCGCCATGGTCCCCCTGCGGGAACTGGTCCGCATCGAGCCCGCCATCGCCGACAAGACCCGGCACCGCAAGAACCTGATGCCGGTGACCTACGTCGTGGGCGACGTCGCCGGGGAGATCGAAAGCCCGTTCTATGCGATCCAGCTCATGAATCGCCGCATCGCCGCCCTGCCGTCCTCGCCCAACATCCTGAACGCCTCGATGCCCTTCTCCGACGCCACCCCGTCCATCAAGTGGGACGGCGAGTGGC
The DNA here is from genome assembly GCA_046090125.1 of Verrucomicrobiota bacterium. Lineage (GTDB taxonomy): Bacteria > Verrucomicrobiota > Verrucomicrobiia > Limisphaerales > UBA9464 > UBA6176. Next base: position 225 of record JBJSZF010000584.1, on the reverse strand, counting down.
ACATCACGCTCGAGGTGTTCCGCGACCTTGGCCTCGCCTTCGCCGCCGTCCTCGTCCTCATCTACGTCCTCATGGTCGGCTGGTTCGGCTCCTTCACGACCCCGCTCGTCGTCATGGTCGCCATCCCCTTCTCCCTCGTCGGGATCCTCCCCGCCCACGGCCTCATGGGCGCCTTTTTCACCGCCACCTCCATGATCGGGTTCATGGCCGGGGCCGGCATTGTCG
>JBJSZF010000583.1:0-1863 GCA_046090125.1 Verrucomicrobiota bacterium | reverse complement strand
CGGAGCCGCCGTGGACAACGGCATGGTGTCCGAAGACCACGCCCTGATCGCCCAAGCCGACGCCCTCCAAATCCCGTTCCGTGACGAACACCAACGTTCCGTGTGGCTGGAGCGCTGCGGCGACCTCGCCATGGCCCAGGGCGACTTGCGCGCCGCCTTGCGCCGCTTTCAGGAAAGCCTGGCCATCCGCGAACGCCTCGTGGCGAGCGCCCCGTCCAACGCCGGGTGGCAGCGGGGCCTCTCCGTGAGCCTGAACAAGGTCGGGGACGTGCTGCTCGCCCAAGGCGACCTCGTGGGGGCGCTGGCGTCCTTCCGCCAATCGCTGGACGTGAGGCGCGGACTGGCCCAGGCCGACCCCTCCAACGCAGGGTGGCAGCGCGACCTCACCGTGAGCCTCGAGAGGGTCGGGGACGTGCTGCTCGCCCAAGGCGACCCTCGGTCAGCTCTTGCTCATGGTTTGGAGGCTCAGCGGATCGCGGAGAAGCTGGCGTCCTTGGATCCGTCCAACGCGACCTGGCAAAAGGACGTGGCCTTCATCCGTCAACTCGTCGAACGGGTCCGCCGGGCGTTGGGGTGAGGCCCTGGTGCGGCCTTGGGGGGATTGCCCTCGATGGGTCCCATGGTGGCCGTTGCCCGCGGGTTGGGTCCGTTCCATCAGCCCGCCGTTGCGCCCGCCTCGACCACCGCCACGTCCTCCGGCCCCAGCCCGAACAACCCGTGCACGGCCGCGTTGATCTGTTGCTCCGTCGCGGTCACGGCGTTCCGCAAGGTCGCGCGCTCGATCTCGCCGCGCGCCGTCCGCAGCCTCGGGACCAACGCCAGCATCTTCTCCACCAACGCCACCAACGCGTCGTGCCGGGCTCGGTCCGCCGGCTCCGCAAGGTTGCCCAGGGGAATGGGCAGCTCCTTGAGATAGGAGCCCTTGATCTTCGGGAACGTGGTCCGCTGGTCGTAAAAGCGCCCCAGCCACAGCGAACGGATCACGTCCGAGTTCAGGAGGCCCAGCAGATACGACGGGCTGAGCCCTGAACCCGCCCGCGGGGTCACCATGAACACCGTGTTCAGGCAGTGATACCCCACGACGTCCAACGCGAAGGTCGGATGACGTCCAATCTGCCGGGTCAGGAGCTTGCCGGACGCCCGATGCTTCGCCTCGTCCCAGCAGCCGCCCCGCTGGGCCTCCGTGTCGTCGAGGCAGGCCAACCCCGACCACTTCAGCTCGTAGCGCTCGACGTCCCGGCCCGTGACACACGCCACGTGCGTCGGCGGGATCGCCCCGGGACCGTCCACCTCGATCACGTCCATGGGAAACCGCGAGCGGTCGCGAAGCTGCTTCCCGAAGTTGACGTCGGCCACGTCGCCCAGCCGCTTGAACCTCGCCGTCAACGCGTCCCACAGCGTGCTTTGCGCGTTCACCATGCCCGCCGTGAACAACGCCCGCTTGTCCGCCAATGCCTTGTCCGGAAACACCCGGTCCGACCGCATCGGCCTCAGGCCAGCGGGGTCCGCCGTCGCCCGCGAAAACTCGAACGGATCCGTCGCCGCCTCCCCCACCCGCAGGACGAGCACCGCGCAGTCCACGCTCGCCCCGTCAAAGACGCCGCCGTCGATCACCACGATTCCCTCCGGCTGCGACCGCCCCAGGATCACCCGCCGCAGCCCGTCGAGGTGGTTGTTGGCGATGAAGTTCGATGGCGTGATGAACGACAGCCGCCCGCCCGGCCGCGTCAGGCCAAGGCCGCGCTCGATGAAGAGGTGGTACGTGTCGAGCTTGTACGACGCCCCCTGGTAATGACGCCGGAAGTAGTCCAACTGCGCGTCGTCCCGGAAGTCGTCCTGCATCAACACATACGGCGGGTTGCC
>JBJSZF010000582.1:0-3034 GCA_046090125.1 Verrucomicrobiota bacterium | reverse complement strand
TCCACGTGCGCCGTCAGGTCCACCAAGCCCGGCCATTCCAGGACATCGTCCACCCACCGGTGCCGCCGGTAGCCCCGCAAGGTCCCGTTCGCACGCCCGGGCCGGAACCGATCCAACTCCTCGAACCCATAGTCGAACGTCATCAGGCAACCGCGCCCCAGCGCACGCGCGGCCGTCCCCCACCACGCCTCCGCACCCGGCGCGTGCTCGACGACATGGCCGTCCGGCAACACCGCCCGCAGCTCCTCCGGAATGCTCGACAAGAAGCCCTCATGCGCGGCGTCCAACTCCATCCGGCACGGCACGAGTCGGTCGTCACGGACGGTGACGCCCAGCCGCCACCAACGACGGCGCGCGGCGTCCCATGCATGGCGTTCGAGCGGGAACGCATCCAGCAGCTCGTTGCAGAACAACACGCCCTCGAAGGCCGGCACCGCGTCCGTCCAGGCCACCTGCGCCGCGAAGCCCGACAACGTTGCCGCCTGCCACCCACGGCGCGTGGGCGAGGGTTCGACGAGGACGTAACGGACGCGACGGGCAACATCCGGCCGATGTTGGTGAAGCCATCCGAGGACGTCGGCGGCGAGGCGTCCGTCGTGCGCGCCGGCCTCGACGCAGGTCAATGGCCCGGGGCGTTGGACGAGCCCGAGCTTCTCCCACGCCTTGCAGGCGCGGCGCGCAAGCAGCTCGCCGAAGAGCGGCCCGGCCGAGACGCTCGTGACGAAGTCGCCCGAACGCCCGATGGCGGCGTGCTCGTAGTAGCCCAGGCCGGGCTCGTACAAGGCCACCTCCATGAACCGCGAGAAGGGAATCGCGCCGCCCGAGCGCGCGACCTCGTCGCGGAGACGCCGGCCCAGCTCCTGCGAGCGGGCAACGTCCCCGGGCTCGACGTCGGGCGCGATGGATGCGTCGGGCGCGCCCATGCTACTTGCGCTTGTCGGGGTACGGCGGCGGGTTGGGCACGGTCACGGGGCGTTCCTTGAGCGCCTTGGAAACCTCGTCGATGGCGCGCTGGAGCTGGTCGTCGATGCCCTTGAACTCGCGGCCGGGGTCGTTGACGACGGTGATGTCGGGCTCCACCCCCACGCCTTCCATGACCCATTCCTTCGCCTCGAGGTCGAAGCGGCTGAACTCGGGGCGGTTGAGGATGCCGCCGTCGAGCAAGGGAAGGGATCCGCGGATGCCGACGACGCCGCCCCACGAGCGCTGCCCGATGATGGGCCCGAGGCGATGCTTGCGGAACCGGTAGCCCACGATGTCGCCGTCGGAGGCGCTGAACTGGTCGAGGAGGAGGACCTTGGGTCCGAGGACCTGGCCGACGGGATCGACGTTGACGTTGCCGTTGCGGGCGACGGTCCACATGGCGGGCTCGCGACGGAGGCGCTCGATGATCATGGGGGAGACGTTGCCGCCGCCGTTGCCCCGGCAATCGACGATCAACGCGTCCTTGTGGAGCTGCGGGTAGTAGAACTTGGCGAACTCGTTGAGGCCGGGGACGCCCATGTCGGGGATGTGGACATAGCCGACCTGGCCGGCGGTGGCCTTGTCCACGGACTCGATGTTGCGCAGGACCCAGTCGAGGTAGTGCAGGGGTTGCTCGTCGGCGGTGGGGACGACGACCTCGTCGCGGGCTCCCTCGTCCTTGGGCTCGGCGTTGACGCGGAGGCGGACCTGCTTGCCGGCCTTGCCCACGAGCGCGGCCTGAAGGTCGGGCAGCGACGTGACGGGCACGCCGTCGATGGCGAGGATGTGGTCGCCGGGCCGGACGTTGACGCCGATCTCGGTGAGGGGGGAGCGGTAGCGCGGGTCCCAGTTGTGGCCGGGGAGGATGCGGGCGACGCGATAGGAGCCGCCGGGCTGGCGCTCGAGGAAGGCGCCGAGGAGGCCCATGGGGATGCGCTCGGGCTTGGGCATGTCGCCGCCGCCCACGTAGGCATGGCCGGCGTTGAGCTCGCCGATCAACTCGCCGATCACGTAGGTGAGGTCGGCGCGATGGTGCACGTGGGCGACCAACGGCCGGTAACGCTCGCGCATCGCCTTCCAGTCCACCTGGTGGAGCTGCGGGTCGTAGAAGAAGTCGCGCATCTGGCGCCAGGACTCGTCGAAGATCTGGAGCCATTCCGCGCGCCGGTCGAGGTCCACCCGGAGGTCCGCGAGCGAGACCCGCTTGTCCGCGACGTCGAGCTTGCCCGAGGGAAGGTCGATGATCGCGAAGCCGCCGCCCGACTTGACCAGCATCTTCTTGCGGTCCGCCGTCAACGCGTAGCCCTCCACCTCGCCCAGCTCGGTTTCCTTTTCCTTGTCGAGGTCGAACACGTGGAGCTTGCCCTTGCGGGTGTAGAAGAGGCGGTCGCCGGCCGAGGCCAGGCCGCCGTAGGAGGAGGCGGGGGCGGGCAGCACGGCGATCCGTTGCGCGAGGCCCTCGCGGTCGATCTTCACGACGGGGCGCTTGGATGCGCCCTTCGCGTCCTTCGCGTCCTTGGGTTCCTTGATGGCGACGGTGTTCGTCTCGCCCGCCTTGCCCTCGGCGGCGGCGGCCTTCACGTCGGGCTCGGCCACGGGCTTGGCCTCGTCGGACTTGGGCGCGAAGGGCGACTTCGTGTCGCGGGCGAGCGTCAGCAGGTAGATACGTTCCATGTCGGTGTACACGTGGTTCCACTCGGTGGAGCCGTACGTGGGCGAAAAGGAACGCTCGGAGGTGAAGAAGAGGTACTTGCCGTCGGAGCTGAACTCGGGCGAGCCGACGTCGAACCACCCGTCCGTGGCGGGGAAGGTGTCGCCGGACGCGATGGAATGGAGCTGGATGTTGGCGAAGCGGCGGGGCTCCGGTTGCACGAAGGCGAGCCACTGGCCGTCGGGGGACCACGCGAACTGTCGGATCTCGAAGGCCTTGGACTCGGCCACGACGCGGGCGGTGGCGTTGGAGACCTCGACGACGTTGAGGCGGTTCTTCTTGTCGGTCCACGCGAGCCGGGCGGAGTCGGGCGACCACGCGGGGGCGTACTTGTAGGTGTCGGCGTCGCGCGTGAGCTGG
>JBJSZF010000581.1:0-9436 GCA_046090125.1 Verrucomicrobiota bacterium | reverse complement strand
CACGCAACGTGGGAATGTATCGCGTGCAGGTGTACGACGAGCGCTCGACGGGCCTGCATTGGCAGTTGCAGAAGGTCGCCGCCCGGCATGGCCGACGGTATTACGAGACGGGCACGCGCATGCCGGTGGCCGTTTTCCTCGGCGGGGATCCCATGTACCCCTTCGCGGCCACGGCCCCGTTGCCGGACGGCATCGACGAGTTCCTGCTGGCCGGCTACCTGCGCAAGCGCTCCGTCGAGCTGGTGAAGTGCGAGACGAGCGACCTGGAGGTTCCCGCCGATGCCGACATCGTCATCGAGGGCTACGTGGACCCCAAGGAACAGCTCCGGATGGAGGGGCCGTTCGGCGACCACACGGGCTTCTACACCTTGCCCGAGCCCTACCCCGTCTTCCACGTCACGGCCATCACACACCGGCGCGACGCCGTGTACCCGGCCACGGTGGTGGGCGTGCCGCCCATGGAGGACTTCTACATCGGGGGCGCGTCGGTGAAGATCTGCCTCCCGGTGTTCCGCATGAACTTCCCGGAAATCGTGGACATGGCGCTCCCCGCCGAGGGCGTCTTCCACAACCTCGTGGTCGTCAGCATCAAGAAGACCTACCCCATGCAGGCCTACAAGCTCATGCACGGCCTCTGGGGCATGGGCCAGATGATGTTCACCAAGTACATCATCGTCGTGGACGACGACGTGGACGTGCACGACACCAGCGCCGTGATGTTCCGCTGGTTGTCCAACACGGACCCGCAACGCGACGCCCTCATGACCCGCGGGCCCGCCGACGTCCTGGACCACTCAACGCCCGACGTCGGCATGGGCTCCAAGATGGGCTTCGACGCCACCCGCAAGCTTCCGGGCGAAGGCTTCAAGCGCCGTTGGCCGCCCTTGATCCGCATGGACGACTCCGTGCGCCGCCGCATCAACGACCTGCGACGCTAACGCGCCCGCCCCCCGCTCCCCGCCGCCCGCCCTCGGCAGGATGGACAACCGCGCCGAAGGAATGCTTCGGTTCCCGGATGCGTTTCCTCGCTCTCCTCTTGCTGGCGTCGTGGTCCTTTCCCGCGTGGGCCGGGGGACGGCTCCTTTCCCCGTACCGGCCGCCCGTGGTGATCTCCGGGCTTCCCTGGCTTCACGAGGACGCGCCGGTCCTTCGCCGCTTGCCCGCGCGCCTCAAGCCCACCTTTCGCGAGCCCGTCTGGGCGCTCGCCCAACACACCTCCGGGGGCCGCGTCCGCTTCCGCACCGACTCCACCCGGCTGGCCGTCTCGGGAACCAACCCGGACACGTCCACCATGCATCACATGACGACCGTCGGACAAAGCGGGCTCGACCTGTACGTGGACGGCTCGTACCGGGCGAGCGCATGGCCGGACAAGAAGGGGACCGTGCGCGGCTCGTGGTTGCTGGGGTCGGACCGCAGGATGCGCGAGGTCACGGTGTACCTCCCGTTGTACAACGGCATCGCCCTGGGCGACTGGGAGCTGGATGAAGGCTGCCGCGTGGAGGCGCCCAGCCCCTTCGCGCTGCCCGGCCCCGTCGTCCATTACGGTTCCTCCATCACCCAGGGTGGCTGCGCCGAAAACCCGGGCCTTAGCTACCCCGCCATCCTCGGCCGTCGCCTCAACACGGACTTCGTCAACCTTGGCTTCTCCGGCAGCGGCCTCGGCGAGCCCGCCCTCGCCGACGTCATCGCCGAGACCGCGCCGTCCGCCATCGTCCTCGACCACTGGGCCAATCCCTCGCCCGAGGCCTACCAGGCTTCCCTCGCGCCCTTCCTCGACATCCTGCGCCGCCGTCATCCCAAGGTGCCCGTCCTCGTGACCGGCCCCTTTTGGTTCCCCTCCGAGGACGCCTCGCCCGAGCTACGGAACGGGCAGGACACCAAGCGCCGTGCCGCACGGGACTTCGTGGCGGCGCGACGCAAGGCCGGCGATCACAACGTGCACTTCGTGGATGGGCTGCGCATGTTGGGACGCGCACAGGGACATGGCTTGGTGGATGGCGTCCACCCAAACTCCCTGGGGTTTGAAGGGTGCGCGGATGGATTGGAACCCGCATTGCGTCGCGTCCTGTGGCTACGCAACCCCACCAAGCTCGGACCGGGTGGAAGCCCGGCCGCACCCAGGATGCCCCCCATCCGAAGGCTGCGTGTACTGAACCAAGCCCCACGGCTCTCTCGAAGTCCAGGCACAACACAAACGTCGGACGATGGGGCCAGAGCACCCCGTAGCCTCACGGGGCGCGAAGACCAATCCCGTCAGTACCAAGTCGCCCCGGAGACCCACCGTGTGCTCGTCTGGGGGCGGACCTGTCGGCGTGCGATAGCACGGGGCTGACACCCCAGTCCCGTTGCCGGCATCAGGGTGATCCAACCCATGACAAGCTGGCACCTCCCCGGGTGATGCGACGGTCTAAGCCTTGCCGGCCTAGGAATGCCGCGTGCTTCGCCCTGGAACCGGTCTAGTCCAACGTGGAGGTCACGCCATCCCAGAGATGAAGGCGGGCGTCGATGGCGGTGGCCGCAGCGCCGGCAGCTTGGTGCCAGCGGGCGGCATCGTCCCCGCACAGGGCCTCTACCATCCGCAGCGCAAGGCTCCCATGCTCGCCGCCATCCACCTCGATGTGGCGTTGAAGGTAGTACTGGAACGTGGCCAGGCGGCCCGGGTGCTGCACCGCCAACCGGCTGACCAAACCATGGAACAGGTCGGGAATCAGGTCCTCGCGCCCGAACGTGAACGCGGCGGCAACTTCATGGGTTCCACCGTGGTCGGCCAAGGCGAAGGTGGCGGCGGAAAACTCGCGGGCGTGGGCCGGCACGCCCCGCGTGGCCAACGCCTCCGCAACGGGAACACCACGGCGCACGGCATCGACGGCCGCCAAGACGGGCGCGGCGTCCGCCCCGGCCTCGGCCATGGCCGCCACGTACAGCTCGAAGTGGCTCGTGCGTCGGCCGTGTGCGTCCACGTCGGATTCCTCCCCGGCGACGATCTCGTTCACGAGGTGGCGGACGTCTGCGGAGCCGACGGGCACCCATGGGAGGTGGACGCACGTGAGGTCGCGTTGAAGCCGCTTGAGCAGGGACATGAAGTCCCACACGGCAAAGACGTGGGCCTCCATGAACCTCCGGACGTCGTCGAGCGAGGTCATGCGGTGGTACAAGGGGTGGCCAATGAGGCGTTGACGGGCGGGCCCGACACGCTCGCGGATGACATGGGTGGAACTCATTTCCTGGGTGGCACGAGGTACTCGCTGCTTCGGGAAGCAACCACGAGTTGAAGTCCGCGCAAGGGCGGCAATGCGTCGTGCCCCGGGCTGGAAGTGAGGCTTGGAATCCCGGTGCAACTGGGCGAGAAGGAGGGGCGTTGAAGGTGATGGGGGACCCCCTTCCATATCCGGACCGGATGCACTTGCAGTTTGCGCGCGGCTGGCTCGAGCTCGGCTGCACGGCGGAGGCGGCGCGGGAACTGGAAGGCGTCGGAGCCACGGCGGCCACGTCGGCGGAGGCCTTGGACGTTCGGTTTCAGCTTCTGGTTCGCGAGCGACGTTTCTCGGAGGCATTGCCCCTGGCCTGGGACCAGTTCCATCGGTTTCCCGCCGAGGTCCGCGGGCTCATGAACGTGGGAAACGTGTTGTTCTGGCTGGGACGGGCGGAAGAGGCGGTCGAGGTGGTGTTGCCCGCCGTGCAGAAGCATCCCGGGGAAGCCGTGCTCCTCTACAACCTGGCGTGTTACTACGTCAGCCTGGGCGACCCGGAATCCGCCAAGGACTGGATTCGCAAGGCCCTTGCCGTCGGGCATCGGGACCGCGTGATCCAACATGCCTTGATCGACGACGACCTGCGCGACCTCTGGCCGTGGCTGCAATCGCTGGAGGCGGCGACACGGCGGGTGGGAGAGGCCGGGTGAGCCCCATGGCCATGGAGTGGAACTGGGCGGGGCCGGTGTTGTTCGGGGTGGGAGTGGTGGCGGGCTTCGTGGATGCCATCGCCGGCGGCGGCGGCCTGCTGACCGTGCCGGCGCTGTTGTCATCGGGACTGCCGCCGCAGGTGGCCTTGGGCACGAACAAGCTCCAGTCCACGTGCGGCACGGCGCTGGCGACATGGAACTATGCGCGGGCGGGGCTCGTCCCGTGGCGCCGCTGGATGCCCGGGGTGTTGATGACCTTCGCGGCGGCGTTGGGCGGAGCCGCGACGGTGTCGGCCATCGATCCAGGGTGGCTGCGCCGCGTCGTCCCCGTCGCCCTGGGGGCGGTGGCCGTGTACACGGCGCTCAAGCCGGACCTGGGCACGGCGGAGCGCCCGGCGCGGATGAAGGCCGGGGCCTTTGGGCTCGTGTTTGGCGTGCTGCTGGGGTTTTACGACGGATTCCTCGGGCCCGGAACGGGCTCGTTTTGGATGATGGCATGCGTCCTGGTCCACGGGCTGGACCTGCGTGGCGCGACGGGCGTGACGAAGGCCATGAACCTCACCAGCAACCTCGCGGCACTGGGTTGGTTCCTGGCGTCCGGGTCGGTCCACTACGGCATCGGGCTGGTCATGGCGTGCGGCCAGTTGGTGGGGGCGTGGGCGGGGTCGCGGGTCGCCATCCGCGGGGGCGCGCGCGTGATCCGGCCGGTGTTCCTCGCCGTGGTGCTGGCCTTGACGGCCAAGCTGGGCTGGGAGGCCCTCCGGTAGCCCGCACCTCGAATCAATGCGGGGCCGCAAGCTGAACGCCCTCGCCCATGGCGCGGTCGAGGCGCGCGCGGGCCACGGAAAGATCCCGAAGGGCCACCGAATAGGTGGTGCGCGCCTCGGTCAGCGCGGTCTGGGCGGAGAGCACGTCGAGCTGGGTGCCCGCCCCGGCCTCGGCCCGTGCGTTGGCCAAGCGAAGGGCCTCCTCGGCCTGCTCGATGACGCGGGCCTGGGAATCCAGCACTTCCATGGCCTCGGCATGATTGGAATGGGAAATGCGCACCTCCAGCTCGACGCGTCGGCGCGTGTCGGCCACGTCCAGGGCGGCCCGTTCCTGGCGCGCCTTGGCGGCGTCGATCTTGCCCTGCGTGAGCCCCATGTCCCACACGTTCCACGAAAGCTGCGCGCCCGCGTTCCATCCATCCAACGCGGCGGTCAGGTCGCGGTTGAACACGCGCGACTGCCACCCATAGCCCACGACGGCCGCGACCTGGGGATAAAGGTCGGCGCGGGCCTGGAGCACGTCCTCGCCCCGCAGCTTCTCGGTCGTCCGCAACGCGGCCAGCTCGGGCCGTTGGCCCAGCGCCTTGAGGATCGAGGCGGGCAGGTCCACCTCGGAGCGCACCGCCGCCAGGGAGTCCGCCACCCCCAGCGGGATGTCCCGGTCCGTGCCGGGCGGGATGTCAAAGCCCACCAGCACGGCGAGCTGGTTGCGGGCGTTGCGGAGCGCATTTCTTGCGCGGATGAGGCGGGGCTTGGCATTGGCCACCTCGACCTCGGCCCTGAGGACGTTGAACCGGGGGACGGTCCCGGCGTCGAATCGGCGGCGGGCGTCCGAAAGCTCGCGCTCGAGGAGCTGCAACGAGGCTTCCTGGACGCGGATCTGCTCGGAGGCCAGGAGGGCGTCGTCGTAGGCGACGCGGACGTCGAGGAGGGTGTTGGAGACGAGGGCCTGGTAGTTGGCAAGGGCGGCGGCCACGGTGAGGCGTGTGAACGCGCGGCGGAACGGAGCTTGCCGCCCGCGAACAACGGCTGCGTGGCGGCCAACGTCACGTTCCAGTTCTGGTTGTTGGCAAAGGCCACCGCCGGCGCGCCCGGCGCAAACGCCACGCGCTCGATCTTCCCCTCGTCGATGCGGTTGTAGGCCCCCGTCGTCGCCAACCGCGGGAGAATAGCGGACTTTTGCTGGAGGGCGATCCCGTGGGACTCCGCGATGTCCTGCCTGCCCTTGCGCAGCACGCCGTTCCACGTCAACGCGAGGTCCAGGCACTGCACGCGGGTCAACGGAGCCGACGGCCAGGGGGGCGACGAGCCCTCGCGCACGTCCCGCACGACCGCAGCGGGCCCGTTCGTACCAGCCATCGATGGAGCCCAAGCCGCCATCAGCCCCGCCGCGCACGCCCCGAGCATTGTCTTCATCCAGTCACGATCCACGGCGCGAGGCTACGGTGGCGGCCTTCGGCGGCAACCGTGAAGCCGCCAACCCATGAACGCCTCGCCCCCTGCCCCGTGGACGCGCCCGGATGGCCGGGCCGAATCCTCGTGCCCACGCCCAGGATGCAGCCCAGGCCATCGTCCAAACGATGCCCTCGCACTCCCGGCTCGAGGCCTCCCGCCCCCCGCCTCCCGCCGCACATCAACCCTCCCCAAACCACGAGAGCCGACGCCGGTTCACGAAGTAAAACGCTCCCATCACGCGCGCGATGAACACCGCCGTCCAGATCTCGTCCAGCTTGTCGATCACCACCCCGGCGATCGGGATCATGTCGCTGAGCTTCCCCGCCAGCACCTGCACGCCCGCCAACGCCGCGAACACCACCAGCATCCCAATGTAATGCCCCGGCGCGCGCCCCAGCGACTTCATGAGGAACACCGGGTGCAACCCGTTCAGCGTGTCGTGCATCCCCACCGACAACAGCGCCATGGGAGCCACCACCAACCCGGCAAAAAGAAGCCCCACCGAAAGCAAGACCCGGACGGTGTCGTCCTCGGGGGTGTTGAACGCCAGGAAGATGCCCGGCCCAAAGCAAGCCACCAACACCCCCACCCATTGGAACGTCTTCCCCAGCAACTGGCCGAAGCCATCGAAGTCTGGCCAGTTCGGGACCCGATCCTCGCCCATGGCCGTGCCATGCAACACCTGCTGCAACATCAGAAGCAGGTAGCCCCATGCCGCCGCCGAGATGATCCAACTGAACATTCCCACGAAGTCCAGGACCGTGAACAAGACGGTCCCCAGCGCCAGGATGATGAACCCATCGCCCCGAAACGGATACGCCAGCGCATCCAACAGCATCGCCCCGAAACCCCGTTCCTCCCCGATGCCGTCCGCCACGTCCCCCGCACCGCCCCGATTCCACGCCGGGCCCTCCTCCGCGTGCGCATCCCCCTCCCCCTCCAGCGCCGCCGCAGCCGCCGCAGCAGACGGCTCCAACCCCAGCACCGACCCCAGCGTCGCCCACTCCGCCATGCCCTCGCCCCACACCAAATCCCCGGCCGCCACCTCCCCCGCCCCAAGCCGCTCGCGCAGTTCATCGGCCGGGAACGGACCGGTTTGCTGCCCGTCCTTCAGCAGGTACAACGAGGTCGCAGGATTCATGTTTTGGCGTGGGAAGATCGGCGAGCGTGGTGACGTGTGCGGCGGTCTCGCGGCGTGACCAGTTCACGGTCGCGCCCCTCTACCCCGAGCAAAGACCAGCCCGCCTCTCGGCTTCAATCCCGTTTTTGCAGGTCTTCGATTCACGCGATGCCTGCCGCTGATGCCGGTGGTCCAAAGAATGGCATGGATCCCTCAACGCCGATAAGGGAAGGGATGGAGCTTTCGCCCCACCCCTCCCTCCGAACCGGACGGGCGGATCTCCCGCATCCAGCTCTCCGATGGGTGTGTCACCCGCGTGCGGCGGGACGGGTGCGCTCGTTCGTGGCTCGTTCGTGCATGGGCAAGAGCCCCATTCCGCGACGTAGGCATTTGGATAGCGTTGATGGTCGCGACCACGTCCACGACCCTCTCGGCCCACCCGCCAGCGCAGGAGGCTCAGAAGCCGCATCCGCATCCATTCGTCCAGACGCGCATCGACGTTCCGGACGCCCCCTTGGAAGTACCCGTACCATCCTCGCTGCCGGCAATTCAGCCGGTCCACGATCACCATCAGGCTCTCCCCGCCGGTGCACCGCTTCTCGTCACGTAGCACGGTCCTCAGCCGGTCACGGCTCTTGCCCCAAGGCCATCGAAGGCCCCGCTCACATTGCCAGCCATCCCCTTGAAGTGGGCTTCCAGCATGCGGTCGTTCCGCACAGGTCAGGACAGGATGATCATGCGAGCACGCTGCGCCACCCACGGACTAGTCCGTGCCACGGGCGGGTGGCCTTTCGGCGCGTCGGTTGTCGGACCGCCCTACACCTTCCTACCCCCTTCGCTCCGCAGTCGTTGCCCGCCTCAGCGCTATGATGAGACCTCTGACTTCCTACCGCCTCGTTCGCGCACACGGGAGGATCTCTATTCCGAACGGACGGGCGTTCCCTACCTTCCCCTCCCAACTACCTGAAACGTACCCCGGGACTTCGACATGATTGATTGTCCCTGAGGTCAGGTCCGAGGACTAGGCTTCGCCACGTGTTCCGGCCGACTCGGGTTCCCTCGCCTTGGAAGGCATGTTGGGGACGGCAGGTTCGCCTCCGGCCGCTCCCCACTCCGCCTCGCGGCGACGCAGCTGCCTTCGGCTGCCTTCCTCCCGTGAAGCCAAGGCTGCGGCATCGCCCAGGGCCGACACGACGCTGCCACCGTCCCCGCCCCCGTCCCCTGTTCCCGCCCGCTTTGCCCCTTGCCTCGCCGCGTGTCCCCCGGGGACCGTCGTCGGCGTCACGTCCATGGCGCTTCCCTACAAAGTTGCGACGCTACTCTACGGTTTCAATCGCGCCGGCGACATCCTGTTGCTGGAGCGCGCCCAGGAGCCCAACCAGGGCCTTTGGAGCCCGTTCGGGGGCAAGCTTCACCAGGCCGACGGCGAATCCCCGCACGCCTGCGCGATCCGCGAGGCCCGCGAGGAGGCCGGGCTGGAACTAACGCCCGCCGACCTGCACCTCGTCGGGGTCGTGTCCGAGTCCGGCTACGAGGGCCGGGCGCATTGGTTGATGTTCCTGTTTGAGATCCTCACGCCCCTGGAGCACGTGCCGCCCCCGGATCGCGAGGGACGCTTTGCCTTTATCCCGCGCAACGATCTCGCGTCGCTGCCCGTGCCCGCGACGGACCGCGAGCAGATTTGGCCCTTGTTCTGGCGGCATCGGGGCGGGTTCTTTGCCGCCCATTGCACCTGCCACGCGGACGGGGCGTCGTCGTGGGAACTGTTGGAAAGCCGGCCGGCGGTGGACGCCGACGACGTGGCGTCGCCGGAGGGGGACGCTTCGCCGGGAAATGAAGACGGGGCCGACGGCGCGGAGACGTTCATCGACCGTTCCTCGGACGACTTCTTCATGGGGGAAGCGTTGCGGCAGGCGGTGCGCGCACAGGCCGACGACGAGGTGCCCATCGGGTGCGTCGTGACGCGCGCGGGCCGTGTGATCGCGCGGGCGTCCAACCAGGTGGAACTGCTCAAGGACGCCACCGCGCACGCCGAGATGCTGGCGATTTCGCAGGCCCAGCAGGTCGTGGGCGACTGGCGACTCGGGGAGTGCACGTTGTACGTGACCAAGGAGCCGTGCCCGATGTGCGCGGGTGCCATTGTGCTCTCGCGCCTCAGGCGGGTGATCTTCGGTTGTCCCGATCCCAAAG
>JBJSZF010000580.1:0-1685 GCA_046090125.1 Verrucomicrobiota bacterium | reverse complement strand
CATCAATGCCAGCAAGGCCGCGCGCGAGTCCGCGCGGTCGGACCTGGCCTCGGCGGCGCAGTCCGTGGTGAGCCTCGACATCCTCATCCAACAAACGTCCATGCAGCGGGTGGTGGCGCCGCGCGACGGCATTGTGTTCCGTGTGCAGGCCACGGAGGGCACGTTCCTGCGGGCGGGGTCTCCGTTGTGCACGATCATTCCGGAGACCGAGAGCCGGATGGTGGAGATTTGGCTGGATGGCAATGACATGCCCCTGGTCACGGCGCGGGAGACGGACGCAGCCGGGCGGGTGGTGCATGAGGGAAGCCCGGTGCGCGTGCAGTTCGAGGGGTGGCCAGCGATCCAGTTCGTGGGCTGGCCTTCCGTTGCCGTGGGCACCTTCGGCGGCGAGGTGGTGTTGGTGGACCCCACCGACAATGGCAAGGGCCAGTTCCGCGTCTTGGTCGCGCCCAACCCGGACGTCGTGGAGGAACAAGGCAAGACGGTGGAGCGTCGTTGGCCGGGAACCCGGTGGCTCCGGCAAGGCGTGCGCGCCAATGGCTGGGTCTTGCTTCGTCGCGTTCCCCTGTGGTTCGAGGTCTGGCGCCGCATCAATGGGTTCCCGCCCGTCGTGGACGTGCGCGAGCCGGACAAGTTCTCAGGCTCCATCAAGCGTTGACCCCCCATGCGACGCCTTGCCTCAGCCCTGCTCGTCGTGTGCGCATCCGCGCGCATCCTTGCCGTCGATGCCGTCCCCAAGGACGCGGCATCCACCAACGGGTCTACCATTCCCAGCGTCGTGCCTGCCGTCGTGATCCCTGCGGGCCCCGGCATGGAGGGCACGTTGGCCCTCGGGGACGTCCTGCGGTCCGTCACCAACCAGTACCCGCCCTTGCTGGCGGCGCTGATCGAGCGCGACATCGCCAATGGGCGCCTTCGCAGCGCGCAGGGCGTCTTTGACTTCAACGTGTTTGCCAAGGCCTTTGGCAACCCCACCGGGTACTATGAGAGCCGGACGTTGGACGCCGGGTTCGAGCAGTTCCTCGGTGCGTGGGGCAGCTCCGTGTTTGGCGGCTATCGACTGTCCCGCGGCGCATTGCCCGACTACGACAAGAACCGCACGCAGGGGGATGGTGAGCCGCGGATGGGACTGCGCATCCCCCTCCTGCGTGACGGGTCCATCGACCGTCGCCGCGCCGCCCTCTTGCAGGCGCGGCTGGACCGGGAGCTGGCGGACCCCTTCATCCAACGTCAGCAACTCGACTTCATCCGCGCCGCCGCCTTCGCCTACTGGCAATGGCTGGGTGCCGGCCAACGGTTGTCCATCGCGGAGGAACTGCTCCGCGTCGCCATCGGCCGCGGCCAGGCGCTGACCAACCAAGCCAACGCCGGCCTCGTCCGTCCCATCGTCCTCACCGACAACCAACGCCTCGTCGTCTCGCGCCAGATTGGCGTCGTCCAGGCCCGGCGCCGCTTTGAGGCCTCCGCCATCGCCTTGTCGCTTTTCCATCGCGACGGCCTTGGCAATCCCTTGCCGCCGGGCCGCGACCGCCTGCCTTCCACCTTCCCCGTCGTCCTCGCGCCTGACCCAGCCCGAGTCGAGCCCGACATGGTGGCAGCCCGCGTCCAGCGGCCTGAGCTGCGCCGCATCAAGCTGCAGCGGGACCGGGCGGACATCGACCGCCGCCTCGCCAAGAACAACCTGC
>JBJSZF010000579.1:0-2420 GCA_046090125.1 Verrucomicrobiota bacterium | reverse complement strand
CGAGCCCAAGGAGGTGGACGTGTCGTGGGTGGATGATGATGTGCCGTCGGGTTGGAAGATCTCGGCCAGCCCGGGGGCGGCTTCGCGCTGGGCAACTAAGGAGGATGGAATGACGCCCCGGCGCGGGCGGCGTGCGTTGGTGCGCGAGGACGGCGGGCTTGCGCAGGACGTGCTGGAGGGCGGTACGCCGTTCGAGGTTCCCCAGGACGGGCGGTTGTTCGTGCACGTCCGGCTGGAGCCGGCGCGGCTTCCCAAGGCGGTCATGGTCCAGTACCGCACGGGCGACTGGAAGCACCGGATGGTGTGGGGCGACGTGGACGCGATCGACTGGGGCGCAAAGGGCACGACGGAGCGGGTGCATGGCGGGCCGTTGCCGTCGGCGGGCGAGTGGGCGCGGCTCGAGTTTGAGGCGTCGAAGGTGGGCTTGAAGGCGGGGGACCGCGTGACGGGGATTGCGTTCACGCAGTTTGGCGGCCGCGTGGCGTGGGACGACGCCGGGGTGAAGGGGCGCATGGATCCGGCGACGGAGCCGACGCGGTCGTTCGCTGCGTGGCTGAAGGCGAACCAAGGCAAGGACCTTGGGGAGTTGCCGGGCGACCTGCGCAAGGTGCTGAAGGACGTGGGGGCCACGAACCGGACGCCGGTGCAGGTGGCGGGGTTGCGGGCGCATTACGTGGCACGGGTGTGCGCGGACACGCGCGAGGTGTTCGCGCCGTTGATCGCGGCCGTGGAGTCGCCGAGGAAGCGCCGTTCAGAGCTGGAGGGAATGGTTCCTTCGACGTTCGTCTGGAAGGACATGGAGAAGCGTCGGGAGAGCTTCGTGATGGTGCGGGGCGCCTATGACAAGCCGGGGGAGAAGGTGCGCCGGGGCGTGCCCGCCGCGTTGCCGCCGATCCGGTCGCGGGCGGACGAGCCGACGCGGCTGGACTGGGTGGCATGGTTGATGGCCCCCGAGCATCCGTTGACGGCGCGGGTGGCGGCGAACCGCCTGTGGCAACATTTCATGGGGACGGGCCTCGTGCGGACGTCCGAGGACTTCGGGTCGCAGGGCGAGCCGCCGTCGCATCCGGAGCTGCTGGACTGGCTGGCGGTGGAGTACCGCGAGGGCGGGTGGGACACGAAGGCGTTGGCGCGGCTCCTGGTGACGTCGGCGACGTACCGGCAGGCGTCGGAGGCGACGCCGGGGTTGATGGCGCGGGACCCGGAGAACCGATTGCTGGCACGGGGGCCTCGGTTCCGGCTGGACGCCGAGCAACTTCGGGACTCGGCGTTGTACGTGGGCGGGCTGCTGGACGAGCACATGGGCGGGAAGGGCGTGCGCCCGTATCAACCGGCCAACGTCTGGGAGCCGGTGGGCTTCGTGGGGTCGAACACACGGGACTACAAGGCGGACACGGGCGCGGCGCTGTATCGGCGGAGCCTGTACACGTTCCTCAAGAGGACGGCGCCGCCGCCCTTCATGGTGACGTTCGACGGGCCGAACCGTGAGCAGCTTTGCTCGCGACGGGAGCGGAGCAACACGCCGTTGCAGGCGTTGCAACTGATGAACGACGTGCAGCACCACGAGGCCGCGCGTTGGCTGGCCACGCGCATGATTCGCGAGGGCGGCGCGGACGATGATGCGCGGCTGCGCCACGGCTTCGAGGTGGTGCTGTCACGGCCGCCGACCGCCGAGGAGCTGGTCGTGCTCCAGGCGACGCTCGGGAAGCATCGGGCGCGCTATGCGGCGGACGAGGCGGCGGCGCGGGCCTCCGTGACGTACGGCGACAGCAAGCCCGACGGGCGGATCCCCGCGCCGGAGCTGGCGGCGTACACGCTGGTGGCGAACCTGCTGTTGAATCTCGACGAGGCCGTGAACCGCAACTGAACCGGAGGCAAGACCATGGATCCCCTGATGGAACATCACGTGCAGATGACGCGGCGCCGGTTCTTCGGCGACGCGGGGCTGCGGATGGGCGGCGTGGCGCTGGGCATGTTGATGGCCGGGCGCGGCGGGAGGTTGATGGGCGCGGGTGCGGCGGCGGGCGGCGGCGCTGCGGCGGGCGCGCTGGCGGACCGCGTGCATCCGCCGTTGCCCGGCCTGCCGCACTTTGCCCCGAAGGCCAAGGCGATCATCTACCTGCACATGAACGGCGGCCCCACCCAGCTCGACACGTGGGACTACAAGCCCGGGTTGAAGGAGTACTTCGACAAGAACCTCCCGGACTCCGTCCGGAGGGGACAGCGGCTGAGCACCATGACGAGCGGACAGGACCGGTTCCCGGTGGCGCCGTCGCGGTTTGCGTTCCGGCAGCACGGGAAGTGCGGGACGTGGGTGAGCGACGTGCTGCCGCACACGGCCAAGATCGTGGATGACATCGCCGTGATCCGGTCGGTGCACACCAACGCGATCAACCATGATCCTGCGTGCACGTTCGTGA
>JBJSZF010000578.1:0-4914 GCA_046090125.1 Verrucomicrobiota bacterium | reverse complement strand
GTTGTTGACGATGACGGTGTTGTTGTTGCCGGCGATGTTGATGGAGCGGTCGCCGCCCACGGCGATCTTGCTGTCGTTGACGAACTGGTTGACGCGCGGGCGGTCGAGCGCATGGCGGTGCAAGGCGGGGTCGCGGAACCGGTTCCACGAGCACGCGTACCAGCAATCATTGAAGAGCCCGAAACCGACGCTCACGCCGAGCCCGCCCGACACCCACGAGAATCCCACGCCAGCCGACCAATGGCACTCAGGGGGCAGGGGAGCCCATCCGCAGTAGGCGTTGGAATACCGCCAGGAAACCCAGGCGGGACCCCAGTCGGACCCGGGAGCCCAGACCCAGCCGATGCGGGCGCTGCGATGCCATCGGCCGTAGTGGAAGGGCGCCCAGCCCCACGTGTAGGTGGATTGCCAGTACCAGCCGTAATCCGTCCACATCCATTGGCCGCCGTCGCAGTACGGGCGCCAGGTGGGCGTGACGGCGACCACGGCCGGTTGCCAGCACCAGCCGTAGGGCTCCACGAGCACCCAGTTGCCGTAGGGCGCGAGCGAATCATAGAAGGTCGTGTAGGAAACGGCCTGGGGCGGGGCCGCCACGACGACGGGCGCGGTGCCAGCGGGCGCGGGCGGCGCGGCGGCGGCCGGTGCGGCTTGGGCGGGACCATACACGGGCGCGCCCGAGGAGGGCTGGGGCGCGCCCGGGACCGGAAGCGATCCCGGCGCGGCGGCTGCGGCGGGCGAGGGTGACGGTGCGGGCGGGGCTCCGGCGGGAGGCGCGGCCGTGGCCGGTGCGGGCGCGGGCTCGGGACTCGGCTGGGGTGCCGGTGCAGCCGTCGCGACCTCGTTGCCCGTGCCGCCCGCCTTCTTCACCAAGGCGCTGATGACCGGCGTGGTCAGGCCGAGGTCGGACAGGTAGATGATTTGGTCTGCGTTGAGGGTGAACGGGGTCTTGAGGCCCTCGATGTAGGCGAGCACCACGGGCTCGCCCACGGCGGTCTGGGAGAGGCGCAGGACGTCCTGCGCGGGGACGGGGAGATCGGCGGGGGGGGGCGTCGTGGGCTGGATGGACTTTAAGGACTCCGTGGACCCGATGGACTGGATGGATCCGGTGGATGGCGCGGGAGTTGGTGAGGGCGCGGCGGGTGCGGGTGCGGGCGAGGCGGGGGTTGGGGGCGCGGGCGGGGTGCTTTGGGTGGTGGTGGGCTTGGGGTCGTTGGTGGCCTTGGCTCGGCAGCCCAGGAGGAGGACGGCGCACAACGCAGGCAGCAACAGGGGCTTCATGGGATGGGGGGGGAGGAAGGAGTCAGCGGGCGAACGAGACGACCTTCGTTGAAACGAGGGCGACGGTTGCCCCGGTGGGCTCGCCGTCATGTCCAAGTGCGCTCACGACGGGGAAATGGACGGGGAACGGTCGATCGTATTCAGGAAGGGGGGTGGCCGATGGTGCATGGAACCTCTTCAAAGCGTTGATGGGGAGATGTTTCAAGCGTCTGAAAGGGGGGTGAGTGCGGCCTTGCGGAGCGCACGCAGTTCCTGTTGCTCGCGCAGCGCGGCGATCTGGGACTCGTGGTCCGAGGCGGGGTCCCCGAGACGGGTGCCCACGAGGATGACCTGTCGGTCGATCCAAGCATCCCGGATCTTGCGGGTGGCGTCTGCCAGTTGTCTTGGAATGTCGGGGATGGCCCGCTGTTGCGCGGCAGCCTCGGTGACGATGCGTAGCGCGTGCGGGTTGTCAGCGAGTGCACCGAGGATTCCCGCCATGGCTCCGTCCTCGGAGACGTGGCGCAGGAAGGCGCGGGTGATGTCGCGCGTGGTGGCGTGGGCGATCCACGCGGGGTCGAGATGGTGTTGGAGCCAATCGATCTCCTGGTGCGACGCGCGGCAGAGCAGCTCGACGAATCGGAGGTCGTGGATGGGCAGGGGGGCTTCCTCGCGGGCTGGGACTGGGGCGGCGGATGTGGGCGGCGTCCCCTCGCTCGCCCTTGGGCTCCGGTACTCCTTCGCCTTGATCTTGCGGAACTCGCTGCGGACGGCCTCGACGGTGACGGCGAGCCGCTGGGCGGTGCGCTGGGCGTAGGTATCGACGAGGACGGCGTTGCCGGTGAGCTGGAGCTTCTCGCCCATGGCGTTGAGGACGGCGAGGCGGCCGACGTCGGAGCGGAGGTCGTTCTCGGCGATGAGGTGCTCGAGGTAGAAGTCGAAGAAGGCCTGGGCCTTGGCGAGCAGCGCGCGGAAGGGCTCGGCACCGCGGGCCTTGAGGAAGGAGTCGGGGTCGTCCGGCGGCGGGATGGACGCGACACGGAGGGAAAGGCCGGATCCCATGCACTGGTCCAGGGAACGGATGGCGGCGTTGCGTCCGGCCTTGTCGCCATCAAAGCAGAGGATGACCCCGGGGGCGTAGCGCCGGAGGATGCGGGCGTGGTCGGCAGTGAGGGCGGTGCCCTGGGGAGCGATGGCGTTGCGGACTCCGGCCGCGTGGCAGGCGATGGTGTCGAGCTGGCCCTCGCAGATGATGGCGTGGCCGGCGTCGAGGATGGCGCGCTTGGCCTTGTCGAGGGCGTAGAGGACGCGGCCCTTGGTGAAGAGGGGCGTCTCGGGGGAGTTGACGTACTTCGCGATCTTCTCGTCGCCCTCGAGGATGCGGCCGGAGAAGGCGATGACGCGGCCCTGCTCGTCGCAGATGGGGAACATGAGGCGGCCGCGGAAGCGGTCGTAGCAGTGGTTGCCGCCATCCTTCTGGACGACGACGCCGGCCTGCTTGCAGAGGTCGAGGTCGAACCCGTTGCGCTTGGCCCAGTTGACGGTGTCATCCCACGCCTCGGGCGCGGCCCCGATCCGGAACTCCTTGGTGGAGTCCGGCGCGACGCCGCGGCGCTGGAGGTAGTCGCGGGCGACCTGCCCGGCGGCCTCGTTGGCGAGGCAGTTTTGCCAGCGCACGGCCAGCGCCTCGTGGAGGCGAAGGAGCTGGTCCTTGATGCCGCGGTCGCGGCTGGCATTGGGGTTGCCCTCGTACTCGATGGGGATGCGCGCACGCTCGGCGAGGCGTTCGACGGCCTCGGTGAAGGGCAGGCTCTCGTACTTCTGGACGAAGCCGAACACGTCGCCGCCGGCCTTGCACCCGAAGCAGTGGAAGATCTGGCGCGAGGGCGAGACGTTGAACGACGGGGACTTCTCGGTGTGGAACGGGCAGAGGGCGACGAAGTTGGTGCCGGCGCGCTTCAACGGCAGGCTGGCTCCCACGACATCGACGATGTCGCTGGCGGCCCGGACGCGCTCGATGAAGGCCGGCGAGAAAAGCGGCACGGGCGCAGGCTCCCGTGGAAGGCGGGGCATGGCAAGGAGGCAGGTGGAGGCGCGGGCCGGGCGCCTGGGAGGCGGCTTGCCGGCACGGGCGACGCGGATAGGCTGCGAAGCATGGATCGTTTCCCGGCTTTCCTTGTCGCCTGCCTGCTGGCGTGCGCACCCGTCGTGCGCGGGGAGGTGCTGGTGGGCGTGGGCGAGCCGTGGCGTTGGACCAACGCGGCGGCGGTGGCGCAGGGCTCCGATTGGTGGGCTCCCGGGCTTGATGACGCGTCGTGGGCGTGGGCGCGTTCGGGCTTTGGATCGTCCTACTACGGCGAGCACACGTTGTTGACGACGGCCTCGGGCGGGGGGTTGCGCACGGCGCTGTTTCGCAAGGCGTTCGTGGTCACCAACGTCCCCGGGCCGGGCGCGTTGGTCCTTCGCGTGGATTGGCGGGACGGCTTCATCGCCTACTTGAACGGCCGCGAGGTGGCTCGTCGCGGCCTGCCGGGCACGGCTGGTTCCCGCGTCCCATTCGATGCCATGCCCGCCGCCCGGTTCAGCAGTGCGGCGGAGGAAATCCGGCTCGGGCCCGTCCGCGATGCGCTCGTGCCCGGCACCAACGTCCTCGCCATCCAGGTGCACTCGGACTCCGACTTCGACGGACCGGTGCTGGTGCCGGAACTCGTGTCGGACCTTTTGCGCGAGCCGTACCTCCAGGTGTCGGGGAGCAACGCGATGTCCATCGTGTGGCGGATGGCGGACGCGGTGCCCGCGCGCCTGGAATACGGGCCCGTGAACGGCGCGGTGGCCGCCATCGATCTGCCGGCAGGCGAAACGCAGGCTCCGGTGCTCCGGAACCTCCAGCCGGGCGCGTGGCACCAATACCGCGTCATGGCGCTCCATCCGGGCCGTGCGCCAGAGGTGGTGGCGTCGAACACGTTTCGCGCGCTACCCGACGCCGGCAGCGTCCGGATGCTGTTGCTCAGCGACTCGGGCGCGGGTTCGGCGGCGCAGTTTGCCGTGGCGGACGCCATGGCGCGGGAGGAGGCGGACGTGGTGTTGCACGGGGGCGACCTGTTGTATCCCGGGTTCTCGGCGGGCTTGGCGGACACGCGGCTGATGAGCGTGTACCGGCGGCAGATGGGGCGCGTGCCGTTTATGTTGAGCTGGGGCAACCACGACCTGTACTCCGGGCCGGAGCCGATGCGCTCGGTGATGCGTCCGCCCGTGAACGACACGCCGATGGAGGATCACAAGGCCGCCGGGACGTTTCCGGAGGCGTACTACTCGTTCGATGCCGGGCCGGTGCACGTGTGCGTCCTGTTCCAGCCGATCCTGAGCCAGTACGCGTTCACGAACGGTTCCGCGCAGGCCCGCTGGCTGGAGGCGGACCTCGCGGCGACGCGCAAGCCATGGAAGGTGCTGGTCGCACACCATCCCATTGCCACGTCGGGAGGCCATCGCTTCACGGACTACAACGCGAACGGCCGGGCGGACTGGGAGGAATGGGCGGAGGTGTTGGTGCCCATCGCGCGGCGTCACGGCGTCCAGTTCTACCTTTCGGGCCATGACCACGTGTTCGAGCGCTTCCTGCCGCGGGACGGCCTCCATGCGGTGGTGTCGGGCGGCGGC
>JBJSZF010000577.1:0-3497 GCA_046090125.1 Verrucomicrobiota bacterium | reverse complement strand
GGTTTCTTCCAGCACGGCCAGCAACGACCTAAGGGCCACGCCCAACTCGGGCGTGCTTCACTCCTTGGGGGATGCGGCCGTTCCTCCCCATTCCGGCCCAAGCCATTCCAGAAGCAACTGCATTCTCCGGGGATGCGCCGGCTCCGAAAGGTCCGCCTCGCGCATCCCCTCCGGCGGCGGCAATGACGAGGCACGCTCCAACGCCGCACGCACCACCGCCATGTCCGCCGCCGACAACCTCGCCTCCATCCGCTCCGCCGACGCCATCCGCGCCATTGCCCGCGCCATGTCCATCGCCAGCGCGCACGGTTCCAAGCAAGGAACCGCCGACTTGGCCCCCGGCGCGTCCGCCCCTAGCCCCCCGGCATTCCATCGCCGGTCCTTGATGCAACGCCCCGGCCCGCAGCACGCACGCACCACCGCCCGAACCTCGCCGTCCGCCAGTCCTCGCGCCCCGCGATAGACGCCCGTCTGACGCCCCATGTGCTCCCCAAAGCTCACCGGCCGCGCCTCCCCCGAACGCACCGCCCACCAGTCCCCCAGCCCACCCGGGTGAATTCCGTTCAAGGCCAACTCCAGGTCGCCATGACCGGATACCCGGCAACGCCAGCCCCGACGCAACCCCGGACCCGACTTCAAAGGGCGAAACATCCCTGCGTCCGTCTGGTCGGCCCATGCGCGCAGCGCAGCGGGTTCCAGCACGCGCAGCTCAGATTCGGCCCGCCCCGCATCTAGCACATGGCGCAGTTCCCAGGATTCCTGGGCCGGACGAGCCACCACCCATCCCCATGACACGCCATCACCATGCTCCCGCAACCACGCCTCGCAGGCCATGGCACCTCGCTCGTCCATGCCATTCACCCTCGCATCCATGGCCCGTGCCAAGACAAGCGGGAAGCCCCGGAAAACCGCCTCCCCCTTCGCATCCCGAAGTCATCGGTGGCAGGGGAGCGGAGTGTTTGGAACGGACGGGTCCCGCAAGGGGGGAGCCATGGAGATGGGGCCGGGATCGGCCGAGCATCCAGCATTGAGGATCCCACGACGTATTTGGGGACTCCGACAACAGCGGACAGCACCGACCGCCGCTGCCGCCCGTTTCAGCAGCAACCCTGACGTGGCTGGGTGGGGCAGCGAGATCGTTGGACCTCACGGGTCGCCGCGAGGCTAGTACGTGGTCGTACGCTCGTAGAGCCACGTGGCGTCGATGGTGTCGAGCTTGGCGTCCGACCGGGCGCGCAGGCCGTAGGTCAGGATGGTGGGGGACCGCCACTTGCGGATCTCCGAATGGCCGTCGGCGAAGGACAATCCTCCGGCGGCATTGTGATAGGACGCGGGATAATCCACGAACGAGTTCCGGGCGGCATGGACGAACCATCCGTCGTTAATGGAGGCGGGGTTTTCGTCGATCGTCACCCAGGTGTTGGCGGGGCCGAGGACGAAGTCGCCTTGCTTGCGGTAGGGGCGGCCCACGCTCCATTCCTGGCCACGGATGGGATTCATGTAGCAGCTCATGGACAGGCTGCGGACCTTGGGGATGCCGCCGCCACTGCCCCACGGGCTGCGGGTCGTCGCGCGGTCGGCCGGGCACTTATAGACCTGCAATGAACCCACGTACTTGTAGAGCAACGAGTCGCGAATGAGGATGGTGTTCGTCCAGCTCGGGCCCTGGTGCATCGTTCCCATGCACCATTGGTTGAGGGGATAATTCTTGGTGGGGCTGTGGGTGTCCACGAGGCCGCCCAAGCCGGAGGACAGGCAGATTTCCTCGCGGTGGTCGCCCGAGTAGAGGTTCCAGCCGAGCATGAGTTGCTTGCCATTGTTGAGGCAGGCAATGCCTTGGGCCTTCGTCTTGGCCTTGCCAAGGGCCGGCAACAACATGCCCGCCAGGATGGCGATGATGGCGATCACCACGAGCAGCTCAATCAGCGTGAAGCCACGTGGGCGAGGAGACCGGACAGAAACATTCATAGGATGCGTGACGGACTGGAACCCAATGAGAAGTTCCCCCCAACGCAGCAGATGGGCTCGAGCGTCAGAAGGTCCATGCGTGGGAAGAGTAGGCCTGCAAGGACGTTTTTTTGCAAGGCCCAACCCTCGGTTGAAGAACGCCTGCCCATCATGCCGCAGGGCGTCGCAGGGTGACGGGCCTGCGGGCACTCGAATCAACAACGACCCGACACGCGACCCAGCGCCCCCGTCGCGGGACTTGCTTGCCCGACGAGGCCGAGCCCCCCGCTCATCGGGGGGCTCGGCTCATCCGGATGCTCCTAACCGGACCGCGCCTCGCTCACTCCTCGGATTGCGGAAGCATCTGCTTCGCCATCACTTCCCTCCCAACTGAATCAGCCCGGCCAAAAGACGATCCCACCACCCTGCTCCGTCGTGCCGGAATCGAGCGGGCCCCGCGTCACTTGGCGAACGCAGGATGCTTGGGATTGCCCCCGGATTGGAGGTAGGCCACGAGGTTCAGGATTTCGTCCTTGTTGAGCCCGTTGATCATGCCGGCCGGCATCAACGAGACGGGGTACGGCTTGCGGGACTTCACCTCGTCCAACGCCACGGAGGTGGACTCGTCGGGGTTCCGCGGATCGGCGGTGACCACCAGCTTGCCGCCTTCCGCGTAGGCGCGTCCCACCAGCGTGGAACCGTCCTTGAGCAACACCTCCTCGGATCCGTACTGGTCGGAGATGACCTTGGAGGGCTCGATGATGTTCTCCATGAGGTCCCGGAGCGTGTAGCGGGAAGCGACGCCCGAGAGGTCGGGGCCCACGCCGCCGCCGGCCCCATCGAAGCGATGGCACGCGGCACAGCCCGTGGAGTTGTACATGGCGCGCCCGTTCTCGAAGTCGCGCCCGGAGAGCTTGCCCGGGGCCATGGCGAGGATGTCCTGCACGGAGTAGGCCCGGCCCGGCCCCTTGGGCGCGGCGAACTGCTGGCTGGCGACGGTCACCTTCTTGGTGGACACGGCGTCCATGGCGGCGCGCTCGGCGGGGTCGGTGATGGTGGCGAGGGCGTCCTTGCGGATGTTTTCAAGGAAGCCGCGGAAGCTGTTGCCGCCCTGCCACGGCGCGGTGCGCGGGAACCACGAGAAGAATGACTTCCGCAGCGCGGGCGTCCACCCGGCCTTGGCCTCGCGCAAGAGGTAGGCGTAGGCGATTTGCTCCTGGTTGGGCCGGCTGTTGGCGGCCTGTGAGAAGGCGGTGGCATAACCCTTGTTGCGCTCCAGCAACGCGTCGCTCGCATACTTCAGGTCCGCGTCGTTTGCCGTGAGCATCAGCGGCACGGACTTCGCCACCACCGTGGGCGAGCCAAGCCGGACCAACGTGCCGGTCAGCTCGCGGTTCAGCTCGCGGGACTTGGAGGGCAGCAACGCCTCCAGGCGCGCCTGGGTGGCCTTCAGGAGTTCCCCCTCCGGATTGCCGCGGCGGATCAACGTCACTTGGTAGGCGCGGATGGCGGCCAGGCGGCCGGCGTCGTCGAGCCGCGCCATGTCCAGC
>JBJSZF010000576.1:0-2524 GCA_046090125.1 Verrucomicrobiota bacterium | reverse complement strand
CAGCAACGTCGCGCGGTCCGCCTCGGGCGACGGTTGCAGCCCCTCCTTGCCGAGGCACTCGCGGACGAAGCGGTCGATGGGATGAGTGGCCCCGCGGACCTTGGGAGGCGCGGTTGGCGTGACGGGCTGGAAGGCCCAGTGAACGGCGGCCTTTGCGCCGTCCTTGCCGTGTGCCCCGGCCTGCGCGGAGGCCGGCCATTCCGCCCCGGCGTCGATCCAAGCCCGGATCGTGGCGACCTCCGCCCTCGCCAGCGGGTCGCGCCGATGCGGCATGGGTTCGACTTCCGGGTGACGGCCCTCGATGGCGAGAACGAGGCCGGACTCGGAGGCCTTGCCCGGGACGAGGGCCGGGCAGTGGTCGCCGCCCTTCAACGCGGAATCGCGCGAGTCGAGGCGCAGGCCGGACTCCTGCTTTTTGGGCCCGTGGCAGGCATGACAATGCGTCGAAAGCAAGGGGGCCACGTCGCGCTCGAAGGCGGGCGGCGCGGCCGTGGCCGTCGCCAGAACGCCCGCGAGGGTCGCAAGGCCGAGGGAGCGGAGGATGCGCGTCATGACAATCAACCCGACGAACGAGGCCGGGGGTTGTTCGACGCTATCCGTGGATGGGCGGCATTGGCAAACGTTGGCCGCTGGGGTCGCCCGCGGCGTGTCGCTGGGGGCCCAGGGCGCTTCAACCGCGCCAGGCAGCGGGCGCAAGCCGTGCACCCACCACCGCCCGAACGGCCTCGACGAGGGCGGCGACGCGGGTGGCGAGCGGGAAGTCCGAGGGGGCCTCGAGGGTCAGGTTGCGCGGGGTGCGGTGTTGCAGGAGCCAGAAGGCCTCCGGCCAGTCGGGCCGGGAGCGTGGGTCGATGGAAGGCCGGATGATGCCCGGGGCGTGGGCCTCGCGCCCGTCGATCTGCGTGGCGTGCTCGATGGGGCAAACCCGCGAGACGGCGTCCACGACGACGTGGGCAAGGCCGGGGCCCTCCTCGGGGTGCAGCTCGTACAGGTAAAACCCGGCGGATTCCCAGTCCTCGTGAAGGAGCACGGTGACGTCGAAGGGCCCTTGGGCGGTCAGCCACGCGACATGCGCGCGCGTCTCCGGGGCCCGCAGGTGGTTGTAGTCGCGGTTGAGGTCGATGCCGTCGGTGTTGTTCCGGTCGTTCGCGCGAAGCCCGCGCGGGTTCAGGACGGGACAGACGGTGAGGTCGAGGTGATCGGGGAGAAGTCGGGCGCGGAACAGGTCGAGGAGGGCCAGGGGGCCGGCGGGTTCGTCGCCGTGGATGCCCGCCGACAGGTAGCAACGCAAGGGACGATGGCCGGGACGGCGCGCGTGGCGGCGGAGCACCGGCAAGGTGACGCCCGCCTCCGTTTCCAAGGCTTCAACCGTCCATCCGTCCCGCGCCGCCTCGTCCCGGATGCAGGCCATGACGCGGTCCGGGTCGATGCAGTCCCCCAAGTACCCGCCGCGGTTGAGTCCGAGGGGCTTCATTCAAGGTGCGATTTCGAGGCAAGGGCTCCGGAGGGACGGCCGATGGCTAGGTCAACAGCCTCACCCCACATTGGTGAGCCGCCTTGCAAAGGGCTTGGTCCCGGGAAGCCAGCGGAACGTCTCGGCGCACGGCCAGCTCCAGATAGGCAGCGTCATAGACCGACAAGCCATGTTCCGCCGCCACCTTGGAAATCATTCCGAAGGCCCGGTGGGGTCCCTCATCGTCGATCATGAGCGGTAGTTGCGAGAGGGCGGCCAGTGCCCGGTCGCGGTCCTCTGCGAGGATTTTCCCGCGTCGCATCAATGCCAGAAGGGAGTGGGCGACCTCAAAGGTCCAGAGCGTGGGCACGAACAACGAGATCCCTGTGGCAACCTGGTCCAAGCGATCGTCCGTGGCCGTGCTCGCTTGGGAGTGCACCGCCCATGCCACGCCGACCGAGGCGTCCGCGACGAAACCGTCGCTCACGGCCGACCTTCCTCGATGGAATCCCTGATGTCCTTGTCGGTGAGGGGTGTTGACCCGCTGCGTTGGGCCATGAGTGCGCGTGCGGACCGTAGCTCCGCCCCCGCCTTCTGGACGCGCCCACGATGGGACTCGCCTTCCGGCACCAGCCGCGCCACGGCCTTTTCGTTCCGGGTGATGACCACTTCCTCGCCCCGCATCACCCGGTCGAGCAACTCACCGAACCGGGTCTCGGCCTGAAGAACCGTCATGGTAGCCATAGGTTTTCAGCAGGTTGACCAACGTTCGCAACGCTGCCGTCCCTTGCCCGGAATGGCAACGTCCGCGTTCGCGGGACGATGATGGCCAACACGGGATGCAGGCTAAGACGAAAGCCGTCCGGCCCATCCTTCCTCAGCGTCCCGGCGCGGGGCGGGCCTTGAACTTCTCGTAGAGGCGCGTGTGGCGGCTTTCGAGGGATTGCTCCCTGCCGGCGATCCACAGGCGCCGGACGTTGGCCCGGATGTCCAGGATGTCGCCCGACACGGCGACGAGCGTGGCCTCCTTGCCGGGCTCGATGGAGCCGAGGCGGTCCGCCAGGCCAAGGG
>JBJSZF010000575.1:0-3744 GCA_046090125.1 Verrucomicrobiota bacterium | reverse complement strand
ATCGTGCGGTCGTTGCGGCGCATCGTGCGGGCGTTGCGGCGCATCATGCGGTCGTTGCGGCGCATCATGCGGTCGTTGCGGCGCATCGTGCGGTCGTTGCGGCGCATCATGCGGTCGTGGGAACGCCTCGCGAGGACGCTTGGGAAATGGTTCTCTCTGATCTCCGGTCGCCGAACCCAGCCATCAACCCCTAGCCTAACCACCCGATGCCTCGCGTCTTGCTCTTCACGACGGAAGCGAGGTCCAATCACGCCACACCCCATGGGAATGCGCCCCACAGCTTGGTCACCGCGAAGGCCCGCCCTGCCCCGGACGCGACGGGCGGCCGTGCCCTGGATGTCCGCGTGCGCCGGGCTTCTCGGGTGGTTGGGCATCGCCATGGCGGCCCGCGCGGCCGTTCTCGTTCCCGGCGTTGAGGCGTCGCGCATCGAGCCCCGCATCAAGGGCCTGATCCTGGTGGAGGAACTGAACTGCGTGGCGTGTCACGTGGGCGACGGATCGCTGGTGCAACGCTCCCGCAAGGCCCCACGCCTCGCGGACGTCGGATCCCGGCTCAACCCGGCCTTCGTCGAGGCCTTCGTCCGGGACCCGCACGGGACGCGTCCGGGCACGCCGATGCCCGACATGCTCGGCGGCCTGCCTTCGTCCGAGCGCGAGGGCGTGGCCCGGTCGCTCACGCACTTCCTGATGTCGCTGGGGCCGTCTTCCTTTGCCTTGCAACCGCCGGACGCCGTGGCCGCCACCCACGGGCGTCGCCTGTTTCATTCGCGCGGCTGCGCGCATTGCCATTCGCCCCGGGATGAACAAGGGAAGGAAACGGCGGCCGCGACGTCGGTGCCGTTGGGTCCGCTCGAGGGGAAGTACAGCGTCGCCTCCCTCGTTTCCTTTCTTGAACGGCCCCATGCGGTGCGGCCATCGGGCCGGATGCCGGACCTCCAGCTTCCGAGGCAGGAGGTGGAGCGCATCGCCCACTACCTGCTGCAACACACGCGCGTGCCCGGGCGGCTGTCGTACACGCTGTACCAAGGCAAGGTGTGGGAGGGAATCGATGGCGAGAACGTCCGGGCGGAACGCGCCGGGCACGTGGAGGCCTTTGGCGCGGGCAGCCTTGCCAAGCCCTCGCATCACTCGGCGGTGGTGTACGAGGGCTGGCTCAGGGTCACGAACGGCGGTCGGCACGTGTTCCATTTCACGGCCAATGGCGGCTCCCTCGAGCTCGACGGGCGGAACGTCCTCCAGCTCAAGCCCAGCGACCGGCGCGGCCCGAAGTCGTTGGAGGGGGTGGTCGAAGTCACGCCGGGCTGGCACGCCCTTCGGCTCGTCTATTACCACACCGGCCACGAACCGCGATTCGCCCTCGAGATGGAGGCTCCCGGCGTCGCGCGCGGCCCCATTCCCGCCGCCATGCTGTCGGTCTCGAACGCGGAGATTCCGGCGCTCGAACCCTTCCGGGTGGACGCGACGCTCGCGGAGGCCGGACGCGGCCACTTTGGCAGGCTGGGTTGCGCGCGATGCCACGACGACGTCCGCGTCGCCGCGTCGCCGCAGGTGCCTTGGGGGAAGATCGACCTGCGGCGCGGGTGCTTGAGCGAGGGCGCGGGCGCGTGGCCGCGGTTCGACCTTTCGGCCGAGCAGCGGGAATGGATTCGCGTGGCGCATCCGCGCGTGGAACGGCCGGCGTTGGACTACGAGCAACAGGTGGCGAAGACGTTGGCGTCCTTGAACTGCGTGGCGTGCCATGAACGCGACGGGCTGGGCGGACCCGCCCCCGAGCGCCGCGCGTTGTTCACGGGTTCCCAGCCCAACTTGGGCGACCAAGGACGCATCCCGCCGCCGCTCACCGGCGTCGGGGCCAAGCTCAACCCCGAGTGGCTGGCGGAGGTCCTGCTGCGGGGCGGGCGTCAACGGGAGTACCTCGACGCGCGGATGCCACGGTTCGGGGAGGCGCAGGTGGGGCACCTCGTGGCGTTGCTGGGGCGCGTGGACGTGCTGGAGGCCGCGCCCATTCCCACGTTGGCCAACGTCCCGGAGGCCAAGGACGCCGGCCACGCCATGGTGGGCGCGTCCGGGCTTGGGTGCATCGCGTGCCATGAGTTCAATGGCCAGAAGCCCGCCGACTTCGGGGCGCTGGACATCGCGCGCGCGCCGGAGCGCCTGCGGAAGAACTGGTTCCACCAGTACCTGCGCCAGCCGACGCGGTTCCATCCCACCACGATCATGCCGTCGTATTGGCCGGAGGGACGCG
Organism: Verrucomicrobiota bacterium; assembly: GCA_046090125.1. Lineage (GTDB taxonomy): Bacteria > Verrucomicrobiota > Verrucomicrobiia > Limisphaerales > UBA9464 > UBA6176. The sequence goes on along the minus strand of JBJSZF010000575.1, from coordinate 1,499 downwards.
CCACGGCCCCGCAGTTCCTTGGCGGCGACGCAGCGATGCAGATCGAGGCCATCTGGGCGTACCTGGCGGACGGCACCCGAGCCAAGAAGCCGCAGGGGTTGTCGCGCGAGTCGAACGAGGTTCGCGTGGCCGACCTGGCGGAGATCTGCCGGGGCCAGAGCGGCATGGGGTACCGCGGCATCGCCGTGGGTTATCCCGAGCGCATCCACCTGTGCTTCGACGCGGGCGAGATGGCGTTGCGCCAGCTTTGGAAGGGCGAGTTCGTGAGCGTGAGCCCCGGCCACTTCCGCCCGCGCGGGTCCGACGTCGTCACGTTGCCGCCGGGCGTCCCGTTCCATCGGTTGGCGACGATGGACGAGGCATGGCCGGCCAAGAAGAAGGCCAACCACGCCTTTCCCCAGGACCACGGCTACCAGTTCCGGGGCTACCACCTCGACGCACGGCGCCGGCCCACGTTCCGATACGAGTACGGGGCGGTGGCGGTGGGGGACTTCTTCGAGGACGTGCGGGGTGAGGACGGCAAGGCGTGGTTCCGGCGCACGCTGCGGCTGGACAACCGGGGCGCGGCCACGTCGTTCCACTTCCGGGCGGCGGCGGGCAAGGACGTGCGGGGACGCTCGCCCCGCGACTTCGCGTGCGACGGGTTGACGGTGCGCATCGTGGAGGGCCCCGACGGCGTCGTTCGCGATGGCGACCATGGCGACGTGCTGGTGCCGTTGTCGGCTCCACCGGGTCGGTCCCAACTCGTGCTTGGATACCAATGGTAACCCTTCGCCCACTCTGGATGCCCGTCCTGGCCCTGCTGTGCCATGGCCTCGCATGCACCGTCGCCATGCCCTCACGCGCCGACGAGGACCTCGGGGCCATGTGGGGAACGGCCTCGGAGGAAGCCCGGTATTATCCCATCGTCACGATCCCCATTCCGTCGGGCGTGCCCGTGCGGCCCGGCGGGCTGGAGGTGCTGCCGGATGGCCGCCTCGCCGTCGGGACGCGGCGCGGGGACATCTACCTTGTGAAGGGCGCCTTCGAGACGCCGCCACGGCCGGAGTACCAGCTCTTCGCGACGGGGCAGGACGAGGTGTTCTCGTTGTCATGGCGGGACGGCGCGTTGACGGCGACGACGTGGGGCGAGGTGACGCGGATCACGGACGCGGATGGCGACGGCGTGGCGGACCGTTACGACGCATTGACGAGCAACTGGGGCTACGCGGAGGGGCATGAGTTTGCGTTTGGCTCGAAGCATGACGCGGAGGGGAACCTGTGGGTCGCGCTGGGGCTGAGCGGGTCCTACGAGTCGCACAACTTGTTCCGGGGCTGGGCGGTGAAGGTGACGCCTCAGGGCAAGATGATCCCCGTGTGCAGCGGGTTGCGAATCCCCGGCGGCGTGGGGACGAACGCGGCCTGGGCGATGTTCGTCACCGAGAGCCAGGGGCCATGGAACGGGTGTTGCTCGTTGAAGCCGTTGAAGGAGGGCGCGTTCCTCGGGCATCCCGCGAGCT
>JBJSZF010000574.1:0-3228 GCA_046090125.1 Verrucomicrobiota bacterium | reverse complement strand
TGCGGGCGCGTTGGTCATGGACGGCGAACGATGGGAGGGCGTCCGGGTTCGCAAGCGCGGCTTCGTGGGGTCGTTCAGCCGCGAGCGGCCCTCGCTGAACATCGAGTTCCCGGCCGCCCCGGAACGTCGCGGGCCCCGGGGATGGCGTCGGGTCACGCTGGCCAACACGCAGCAGGACGCGTCGTCGATCCAGCTCTCGGCGGCGCTGGGGATGTTCCGGGCCTTGGGGCTTGCGGCGTCCCGCACGGCGTTGGCGACCGTGGAGGTCAATGGGGAGAACCTGGGCGTGTACACGCTGGTGGAGCCGGTGGACCGGGACTTCCTCGCCCGCACCATGGGTTCCGCCGAGGGCGGCCTGTGGGAGGGGACGCTGGCGGACTTCGATCCGGGGTTGCTGCCGCTGCTGGAGCCGAAGCGTGGAACGAAGGCGTCGGAGGCGCGGGTGTTGGAGGAGGTTGCGCGGGCGCTGGGACGCCCGGGCGGGCCGGACATGGAGGCGCTGGGGCGCTGGGTGGACCTCGATGCGTTCCTGACGTTCTGGGCGGCGGAGGTGCTGGTGGACCATTGGGATGGATACGCGAACAACCAGAACAACTTCCTCGTGCACCAACGCGCGCGCGACGGGCGTCTGGTGTTCATCCCATGGGGCGCGGACCAGTGCCTGGGGAGCGCCAATCCCTTCACGCCACGGGGCGCGCCGCGGTCGGTCCGGGCGACCGGTCTCCTGGCGCGGGCGTTGTACCAGGATCCGGCATGGCGGGAACGGTACCGGGCACGCCTGCGGGAGTTGCTGGAGACCCGGTGGGACGCCGCGCGGGAGCTGGCCGAGCTGGACCGATGGGAGGCGCTGGTGGTGTCGGCGTCGGCCCCGGAGCGGCGCGGGCGGCGCATGGTGATGCAGCGGACGCGGGAGTTTGTGCGGCGGCGGGCGGAGGTGTTGGGGCCGGAGTTGGAGGGCGAGGCCCGGCCTTGGCGTTGGCCGGAGCGCGAGACGCCCGGGTTGAAGCCGTGGGGCCGCCTCACGGCCGACTTCGAGACGCGGTTCCAGGAACGGTTTCCATCGGACTGGCTGACGAACGGCACGGCCACGATGCGGCTGGAGCTGGACGGGAAGGAGCAGGCGTTCTCCAAGGTGGGCGTGTCCGTCTCGCGGGGATTGGATGCGCGCCCGACGAACTCGGTGACGTTGAACATCCTGGCCTTGCGGGGCCTCGCGGCGCTGCGGGTGCCGACGGTGCAGGCGTGGGCGGACGAGCTCGTGGCTGGCCGTCCGTTGCGCGTTGGGCTGTTCCAAAACCCGGGCTATTACTTCGAGGGCATGCCCACCGAGGGCGGGGGAGGGGCCGGGCTGCTGTCCGGCACGCTGGTGTTCGAGAACGTCGGCGCCCGGCCGGGAGACGTGGTCAAGGGACGGCTGGAGGCGGAGATCTGGCACTTGCCGCGATTTCGGTAGGAGATCCCACGCGGTCGCGGAGGCGTGTCAGGCGAAGCCGGGCCGATTCATTTGGGTCGGTCGGCTGAGCGCCGGGGCAGGGGACGCGGCCTCCCGCTTCTCGCTTCTCGCTTCTCGCTTCTCGCTTCTCGCTTCCCCGGCCTCCACGGCCCTTGCCAGTCCCGCGAGGGGCCGCGTTGACGGCGTCGAGGAGGCGTCCGTAGCCTGTCGGCGGATGAACGAGTTGCTGGAATCCATTGTGGAGTTGATTCGCCGCACGTCGGCGGAGATCCCCGACGACGTGAACCGCGCGCTCGTGGCGGCGCTGGAAAACGAGAAGAAGGGCTCGATCGCCGAAAGCGCCCTCAAGATCGTCGAGCGCAACATCGAGCTGGCGAAGCGCAAGTCGCAGCCCATCTGCCAGGACACCGGGAGCATCCTGTTCTACGTGGACGCGCCCCTAGGGCTCGACCAGGTGGCGTTCGAGGAGACGGCGCGCGAGGCCGTGCGCCGTGCGACGGCCAAGGGCTACCTTCGGCAGAACTCGGTGGACTCGATCACGGGCGAGAACGACGGGACCAACGTGGGCCCGGGCTCGCCCGCCGTGCACTTCCACCAACACCGGGGCGACGCCCTCGAGGTGCGCCTCGTCCTCAAGGGCGGCGGCTGCGAGAACGTCGGCGCGCAGTATTCGCTGCCCATCGAGAAGCTGAAGGCCAACCGCGACCTCGACGGGTGCCGCAAGGTCATCCTCGACGCCGTGTTGCAGGCGCAGGGGAAGGGGTGCGGCCCCGGCATCCTGGGCGTGTGCATCGGCGGCGACCGCGCCACGGGCTACGAGTACTCCAAGAAGCAGTTCCTGCGGATGTTGGATGATCGCAACCCGGACCCTCGGCTCGACGCGCTGGAGCAGGACATCCTGCGCACGGCGAACGAGCTGGGGATTGGCCCGATGGGCTTTGGTGGCAAGACGACGCTGCTGGGCGTGAAGATTGGCTCCGCGAACCGCGTGCCCGCGTCGTTCTTCGTGAGCGTCAGCTACATGTGCTGGGCGTATCGACGGCAAGGCGTCGCCTTGTCCGCCGCTGGAGCCATCGAGAAGTGGTTGTACTAGCCCGTTGCACGAGAACCCCACGGAGAACCAGCAATGAAAGAATTGATTGCACCCTTCACCGAGGAACAGGTGCGCGCGTTGAAGGTCGGCGACGAGGTCGCCATCACGGGCGTCGTGTTCACCGGGCGCGACGCCGTCCACAAGTACCTGCACGAGGGCGGCGAGCTGCCCCCGGGTGTCAGCCTTCGCGACGGCATCATCTACCACTGCGGCCCGGTCGTGATGAAGGAACCGGACGGGAGCTGGAAGGTGACGGCCGCCGGGCCCACCACGTCGATCCGCGAGGAACCCTACCAAGGGCAGATCATCCGCGACTTCGGGGTGCGCGGCGTCATCGGCAAGGGCGGCATGGGCGAGCGCACGCTCGCGGCCTGCAAGGAGCACGGGTGCGTGTACCTGCACGCCGTCGGCGGCGCCGCCCAGGTGCTCGCCGAGTGCGTCCGCCGCGTCCGCAACGTGTACTTCCTCGAGAAGTTCGGATCGCCCGAGGCCATCTGGGAGCTGGAGGTGGAACGCCTCCCGGCCGTCGTCACCATGGACTCGCACGGCGGATCGCTGCACCGCGACGTGATGGCGTCGAGCCAGGCGGCATTGGCGGAGCGGGTGTAGGGCGGGGAGCGAGGAGCGAGGAGCGAGGGGCGGGCCGGTGAGTCCCGAAACGCTGGGAGCGCGGCCGTCCACG
>JBJSZF010000573.1:0-7185 GCA_046090125.1 Verrucomicrobiota bacterium | reverse complement strand
TCGTTGGCGTAGGCGACGCCCTTGATGGCGAGGTTGGCGGACTCGGTGCCGTCGGAGGTGAAGAAAATTTCCTCCTCGGATTCGGCGTGGATGAGGGCGGCCTGTTGCTGGCGGGCCTTCTTGAGGGCGTCGCGCACGCGCAGTCCATGCTGGTGCAGGGAGGAGGCGTTGCCGAAGTGCTCGGTGAAGAACGGGCGCATGGCCTCGAAGGCCTCGGGCAACAGGGGGGTGGCGGCTTGGTGGTCGAGATAGACGTTGCGCATGGGGGGAATGAGGGGAGGGGACGGGGAGGGCTGGAGGAGTACGGGGCGCATGGAAAAGCCCCGCGCCCGTACGGCCGGGGCCGTCAGACTGCGGGGCTCTTGGCGGGTGAGCGGCTAGGCCGAGACCGGCTCGGGCGTCGAGGCGGGCGTGGCGGACTCGGGGTTGCGCTTCACGTAATCCTCCAGTGCCGCCTTGAGGGCTTCCTCGGCGAGGACGGAACAGTGGATCTTGACCGGTGGCAGGCCGCCAAGGGCGTCCACGACCTCCTGGTTGGAGAAGTTCATGGCTTCCTCGATCGTGCGGCCCTTGATCAACTCGGTGGCCATGCTGGAGCTAGCGATGGCGGACCCGCACCCAAAGGTCTTGAAGCGCGCGTCCTCGATGCGGCCGCCCTTGATCTTGAGGCTGATCTTCATGATGTCGCCACAGGCCGCCGCCCCGACCTCGCCCACGCCATCGGCGTCCTTGAGGTCGCCCATGTTCCGGGGATTCATGAAGTGATCCATTACGGTCGAGTTATACAATGTGTACGTGTCGCTCATCGGTCGTTCCTCTTCGTTTCGTTACAAAACCATGGTTCCGTTGGAATGCGGCGAGCTGGCATCCCCCGCAGGAGAGTCGGCGTCGCAGCAGCACCCCGCGGTGCACGGGCTGGAGTCGGGCTCCTGGCTGCGGTCGCGGGCCCGCTGAATCAAGGAATTCGGAATGTGCCTTCCCGCAAGCTCGGCGAGGGTGGATTTGCCAAAAACCTCCTTCACCCGGTCTTGGGCCTCGGCGAGCAATCCGCACAGGGCACAGCCGGCGCTGTGCTCGCAACCTTCGTCGATGTCGAGGCAACGTTGAAATGCGATCGGGCCTTCGATGGCTTCAATGATTTCCAAGGCGGAAATCCCGGAGGGGACGCGTGTGAGGCTAAAGCCGCCTCCCGATCCCCGCGCAGACTTGACGATGCCTGCCTTGGCAAGGCTCTGGAAGATCTTCCCGAGGAAGCTCACCGGCACCTGCTCCTCGGCGCAGAGGGCCTCGATCATGACGACGTCACCCACGGGACGACGGGCCAAGGCGATGAGCCCCAGCATCCCATACTCCGCTGCCCGAGTGATTTGCATGATGACGCGCGCTTGAAACCGGACCGATTCAGTCCGGTGAGCAACGCTATGGATGAATCGGCGGGGGTCAAAGGCTTTTGCAGACGGATTTTATCTGGTTCACCGCAATTTCCATCATGGATGCCCCATCCGCAGCGTCCGTCACCTTCAAGCCCGGTCATCCTGCATCGCTTCCACCACGGCGTTCGTGTTGAACCATGCCCAGCCCACGTCGCCCGAGGTTGGAAAAGGGTCCATGCATCGCCATGGAACGAGGCGAACCTCGCCGTCCGGGAACACCGCCTGGACGCACGGTAGCCACCCGACGTCATGGAAGCCGACGACGCGAAGGGGCCCAAGACAGGGCAGGTCTGACGGGGTTCGATGCCAAGAGGCGAGATCTAGGCGGACGCCGAGGAGCTTGCAGGAGGCGGATTGGTCTGAAATGGGGCCATGCCAGCCCTGCTGCCGGGCGTCGGCTGGGATGCTCCACCAAACGGGAAGGATGGACAGGTAATCGGCGACCCATGGGGAACTTGGAAACCGCCATATCTCTCGCGTTTCCCCGAATTGGATGGGGCGCCCCTTCCGCAGCAGAAGGAGATGTGAGGCATGGAGGAGCGATTCGTGGAGCCAATGGGACGTCTCCATGATGGTTCCGCCAGTTTCCTCCTGCCAGCGGGCCAACCAACGGTGCAGCGCCGACCGTTGCGCCGGATCGATGCGTGCGAAGGGTTCGTCCAGGAGCAGGCATCGGGGCGAGAAGACGCTGGCCCTTGCCAGCGCGACACGGAGGGCTTCGCCGGAGGACAGTTGATGGGGGAGATGCCGAAGCCGGTGGCCGAGCCCGAAGGATTCCAAGGCGCGAATGGCCGTTTCGCGGCTTTGGTTGGGCGGGGACTTGACCAGGCGCAAGGCGACCTCGACCTGCGCCACGGCGTCGAGTCCGGGAAGGAGGCTCGGATCGGGGCCGACCCATCCAAACCCGCGACGTTCCGGTGGCAGCGGGGTGATGTCGGTCCCGTCTTGGTGGATGGTTCCTCCGGACGGGGACTGGAGCCCGGCGATCAGGCGGAGCAGGGAGGTCTTGCCTGCGCCGGAGGGGCCTGCGACGACGCAGCGTGCCTGGGGTGGCAGGGCCAACGTGACATCGTGCACGGCCTGGACGCTGCCGACGTGCCATGAAAGACGGTCAATCTGGAAGGATGACCCTGGCATGGGGCGAGCGAGGCGGGGGATGCGGGCAACAAAAAACCCCTGCCGGGTTGCGGCAGGGGTTCTTGGTGCAAGCTCGATTAGAACTTGTAGATGACGTTCAGCGTCAGGCTGACGTCGTTCTTCTCGCCGTCGAAGGGACGGAGGTTGGAGCCGCCGATGGCGGTGTCCCAGCGGGCCTCGGCGCGGGTGACGACGTTGGCGAAGAGGGCGTAGTCCAGCGTGGAGGTGAGGGCGAACACGCGCTCGTCGTTGCTGCCGCCGGGCAGGAACACGCCGCCGGAGCTGGTGGCGTACTCGACGCGGTTGTTGACCTTCAGCTTCTCGGTGAGCTGGTAGGAAATGTAGCCGGCGAGGGCATTGGCGTAGCTGCTGTCAGCGCTCCCGTTGGCTTGGTAATCGTAGGCGACGCCGAGCGTGAGGGCCTCGATCGGGGTGGCGACGCTGGCGCCGACGTAGAAGTTAACGGGGTCGTTGTTGCTGCCGGAGTCCAAGCCCTTGACCACGCCGGCGTAGAGGGAAGACCCCGCGAGCCAGCCGAGGGACTCAGGCGCCTTCAGCACGATGCCAGCCATGTAGGACTTGTAGGACTCCACATCGCTCTTGCCGTTGATGCCACCGACCCAGCCGCGAGGATTGTTCGAGCCAGCGCGGCCGTTGTTGGAGCTATTGGCAACGCCCACCGACAGACCGATGGAGTCGCTGAACTGGTAGCTCGTCAGAACACCCTGATGGCCGAGAGGCTGCAGGTTGTAGAACGCGAGCGAGCGGGCGAAGTTGGGGTTTTGGTAGGAGGAAGTGGTCTCGTAGCCGATGATCGGATCGAACTGGCCGACCTTGATGTCGATCCCGTTGCCGACCGGGGCGCGGAGGGCGGCGTAGGCCTGCTTGATGGCGAGGTCGGAGCCGGAGCCGAGGCGGCCGGGCATCACTGCGGCATCCGGGCCGAACATCAACTCAGCCTTGTAGCCGGCGCTCCAGGTGCCCTCGTCAATCGGCTTCTCGAGCTGGACGTTGACGGAGTTCAGGTTGAACCCGTCTTGGCGGTCGCTGCCGGTGTTGACGAAGCGGTTGGCGACATGGCTGCCGGTGCCCACGTTGTAGATCGCGGACGTGTCCACGAAGCCGCTCAGCGTCGTGGAGCTGAGCAGGGTGTTGACAGGGTGGGACTCCTGAGCTTGGGCAACGCTGGCGACGCTGACCACACCGGTGGCCGCGAGGGCCAAGGACCACTTGTTGAACTTCATCTTGTTCCTCCTGAATGTTTACTTGCGTTTGATAACAATGCTAAACCGAGACACAGGCCAATTGCTTGGCTTGCCGCCGTAATGGCGCGGTTTGAGCTGGAGGTTGTTCACAATGCCCGAGGATGGCAAACCCTATTTTTCGGCCGATTCTTGGCGTCAGCCGCTCGGTGGACCGCCCCTTGGCCGGGTCGCTCGCCAACACCGAGGCCGATCCTCCGCCGTGGAACCGGGAGCCCCGGTTGGCCTCGTGACGATCGCCCCACCGCGTCGGCCTCCTTGGAAACATGAGGGCGCTTCATGCGGGCGGCTTGCATCCCCTGCCAACCGCACGCTGGGCTGGCACCCGTCATGCCGGAATGACCCCGGACATGCAGCAGGCCACCGTTTTTTGCCGCGCTGGTGGCAGAGGAAGGGGCCCAACGGTCGCACCCGAAGGATTGCCACGGCATGCGGCCTCGGCTCGGCTGGGGGCTTGAGCGGGGAATGAAGTGGCGAGGGAAGGGTGACGGACTTCTTCCCGGGGCGAGTCGAGACGGGGTTGTGTTGGGTGGGGGCCTTACGGGCCGTTCGCAGGAACGGGAGCCGTCTGTGGGCACCAAGAGAGACTGGAATTCTCCGTAAACGCCGTCGCGCCGCGTGTCTCGCTGCACAGGATCTGCGGCGACCTGCTCGCTACCCCCAAGCGAGACGCATGCACGCTTGGGGGTGCGATGCCTAGGAAACGTGCTAGCGGATCCCGCCTCGCATCTCCATCACGCGGGGCGAAAAGGGATGAATGCCCCGAGGCACCCGATCTGGGGCGACCTTGGAGGTTCGCGTCGCCTTGTTGGCGAGGTATCGAGGGCTGGAGCTGACAACCGCCCGGTCCATGGACTCTGCGGCGACGTCGGCAACCCTTCGGACGGAGTGGCGGTACTCCGTGACACGAGGCGACGACACTGTTTCGCCCGCGATGCCCGCCTTGCACCCGAACGCAACCATCAGCGCGCTCGCCACCATCAACCGATTCAATGTGTTCATTGCCATGGTGAACCCTGTTCATGGTCTGCGCGGGCTGCAATGAATTTTGGCGGACGGCCTGGGCGGGGAATTTTGGCCAACTTGGAGCTTTCAGGCCATCTGCTGCCGTGGCGGCTGCCCGAATCTCGCCAATCTGGCCTTGGATCCTCGTCTTGTATGGCTTGGCACCTTGGCTGCATCTCGCGGCGGTCAGGGGCAAGTCGGCCAAGCAAGCGTCGTCCTCCGTTCCGAGTGGAACGCTGGAAATGACACGTGTGCGATGCCGTTTTCGGACCCCGAGACAAGATCACATCCAGCGAATCAAGTTATGGACAAGCAACACCGCCTGACCCTCGGAAGCTCCCTGCTGTTCGGGATTGCCTCGTGTGGCGCCCAAGCCTTGGCGCAGGAGTCCTCGCCCGTGTCCACGGCGCTTTCGGCCACCACCTTGAGCGGTTCGATCAACACGTCGGCCATATGGAACGTGGGCTCCGGGAACACCTTCATGCCCGGGCACATGTTTGACGTGGGCTCGCGGCAGGATGGGTTCAACTTGGACAGCGTCGTCATCAAGTTGGAGCGCCCCTTGGACGAGGGATCGTGGTCCGCAGGCTACGCGTTTGAGATGCTCTACGGCCCTGACGCGCCCCTGTACGGCACGTCTCCGGCCTTCCCCGCCGCTCTGGCGACGGGCGACCTCGCCATCAAGCAAGCGTACGTCTCGCTCCGGGCCCCCATCGGGAACGGCCTGAATTTCAAGGTCGGCGTCTGGGATACTCCCATCGGCTACGAGGTTTATTCCTATGCCTCCAACCCCACCTTCAGCCGTAGCTTTGGCTACTTCCTCGAGCCGTTCACCCACACCGGTGTCCAGACCTCCTACAAGTTCAACGACTACATCGAGGCCATCGCGGGGGTTGCCGATGCTCGGGGCGTCTTCGGCATCAACCAGATCAACGGCCGCACCCGGGTGGAAAGCGGCAAGAGCTTCATCGGCACGCTGATCCTGACGGCGCCCCAGTCCTGGGGATTCCTCTCGGGATCGTCCCTCTACTTTGGGGCGACGGACATCCAGCAGGATTCCTCCACAACCCCGCTCACCAAGGATCGCGTCAACCTGTATGCGGGGGCCACGGTGAAGACCCCGATCGAGAAGCTCACCTTGGGCGTCGCCTATGACCACGCGGCCAACAACCTCGTCAACGGGGACTACGCCAACTCAATCGCCGGCTATGTAACCTACCAGTTGACCGAGAAGCTCAAGTCCAACACCCGCGTGGACTACACCTGGGCCACCGACGGCACCTACTTCGTCGACTCCATGGATGACCGCTACCTCTCGCTGACCAGCAACCTAGACTACGCCTTGTGGGCCAACGTCATCACCCGCCTGGAAGTCCGATGGGACAAGGACCTCGAGGGCAGGTCCTACGGCGACCTCGGCAACCTGCGGGCCAACAACGTGTCCATCATCGCCAACGTGGTGTACAAGTTCTGAATCTGACGCCGAAGGGGCACCCTTTGGGCCTCTTGGCGCATCGCCAACCAACTCGGGTCCTGGCTCGGGAGCGTTCTTCCTGCCCGTGCCAGGGCCTTTTTTCCGTCCTCATTTTGGTCCGTTCTGATAGGCTTGTCCTATGCGCGCGCGTGCCTGTTCGGACTGGATCCTTGCAATGGCCCTGGCTGCGGGACCGCATTCCCAAGCGAGTTCCCGGCCTGTCAACCCGCCCTCCGTCCATCCGGGCATGGCCGTCGCTCTGTGGGCCTCCGAGCCAGCCGTGCAGGACCCCGTGGCGATTGCCTGGGATCATCTCGGGCGCGCGTTCGTCGCCGAATGCCGCGACTACCCCTACGGCGTGGGCCCGGGCGGCCGGACGGGCTCGACGGTTCGCCTGCTGGAGGATCGCGACGGCGATGGGCAGGCAGAACGCTCGATGGTTTTCGCCGACGGGTTGTCCTACGTGACGTCGGTGCTGCCGTGGCGCGATGGGCTTCTGGTGGCGGCCCCGCCCGACATCCTGTGGCTGCGTGACGCCAACCAAGACGGCGTGGCGGACCAGCGCGAGGTCGTCCTGACGGGCTTTCGGCGCGGCGTGAGCGACAGCTTGGTGAACGGGCTTCGGTTTGGCCTGGACGGCCGCGTGCACGGGGCCAATGGCGGGAATGGAGGAAGGCTGTCGTCGCCCAAGCGTCCCGGCGTGGTCCTCGACCTGGGCGACGATGACTTCGCGTTCGACCCGGAAACGGGCGTCGTGGAGCGGACGGGTTCGTCGGGGGGCGGCTTCGGCTTGGTCATGGACGATTGGGGCCGCTTCTTCACGACCTACAACATTGACCACCTCCAGCACCGTTTTTTTGCCAGGGCCGACGTG
>JBJSZF010000572.1:0-12646 GCA_046090125.1 Verrucomicrobiota bacterium | reverse complement strand
GCGCAGGTTGGCAAACCCCTGCCAGTCGTCGCCCGGCATCTTGCGACGCAGAGACCCCTTCCCATGCACGACCTCGTCGTGGGACAGCGGCAGCACGAAGTTCTCCTGGTGATGGTAGAGCATCGCAAACGTCAGGTCGTTCTGGTGGTAGCGCCGGTGGATGGGGTCGCGCCGGAAGTAGCCGAGCGTGTCGTGCATCCAGCCCATGTTCCACTTGAGGCTGAAGCCGAGCCCGCCCAGCCAGGGCGGGCGGGAGACCATGGGCCATGCCGTGCTTTCCTCCGCCACCGTGACGACGCCGGGATGCTCGGTATGCACGAGGTGGTTCACGTGCCGGAGGAACTCCACGGCCCCGAGGTTCTCGCGCCCGCCGTACTTGTTGGGGATCCATTCCCCCTCCTTGCGCGAGTAGTCGAGGTACAGCATCGAGGCGACGGCATCGACGCGCAGGCCGTCCACGTGGAAGCGGTCGCACCAGAACAGCGCGTTCGCCGCGAGGAAGTTCCGCACCTCATGCCGCTCGTAGTTGAAGATCAACGTGCCCCAGTCTTGGTGCGCCCCCTGCCTCGGGTCCTCATGCTCGTACAAGGCCGTTCCATCATAACGCGCCAAGGCCCAGTCATCCCTGGGGAAGTGCGCCGGAACCCAGTCCACCAACACGCCGATGCCCGCGTCGTGCAGCGTCTCCACCAGGAACTGGAGGTCGTCCGGAGTGCCGTACCGCGACGTGGGCGCGTAGAAGCCCGTCACCTGGTAGCCCCAGCTTGGATAGTACGCGTGCTCCGCCAACGGCAGGAACTCGACGTGGGTGAACCCCATCCGCCGCACGTAGTCCACCAACGGGCCCGCCACCTCCCGATACCCCGGCGACTCATGCGCCCCCTTCTTGCGCCACGACCCCAGGTGCACTTCGTAGATGCTCATGGGCGCTTTCAGCACGTTGGCGTCCCGCCTTCGCCGCATCCATGCGTCGTCGCCCCACGACATCCCCCGGGCGTTGCACACCACCGCCGCGTGCTTCGGCGGCAGCTCAAACTGAAACCCCATCGGGTCGGTCTTCACCCGCACCGCCCCGTCCCGCTCCAACCCCTCGAACTGGTACAAAGCCCCCACGTCCACCCCCGGCACGAAGATCTCCCAAACGCCCGATGCCCCCAGCAGGCGCATCGCGTGCCGACGCCCGTCCCACTGGTTGAAGTCGCCCACCACCGACACCCGCCGCGCGTTCGGGGCCCACACCGCAAACGCCGTCCCGGGCACCCCGTCCAGCACGCGCACCTGCGCCCCGAGCGCCTCGTGCAACCGCCGGTGGTTCCCCTCGTTGAACAGGTGCAGGTCCGTCTCCCCCAGCGTCGGCCAGAACGAGTATGGGTCCCGCCCCTGCGTCACGCCGCCCCCCGCCCAAGTCACCCGTAGGTCGTAGGCATGGACCCGTCGCACCGCGCGGCTCACGCCCTCGAAGACATCCGTGTCACCCACCCGCCGCAGCGGGATGACGGGCGCACTCCGGTCATGGACGGGAACCATGTCCGCCGTCACCGCGCCGGGAAGCAGCGCCCGGCCCACCACGCCGGACCCGTCCCCCAGCGGATGCATCCCCAGCAACGAATGCGGCGAACCGCAGGACACCCGCACCAAGGACTCCAGCTCCTCCGCCTTCAACAACATGGTCCAATCCTATCCCCCACGCACGGCGGCACGCGAGCCCACAATCCCGGGGCGGGCCTGCAACACGTGCCGACGCGGCGACGCCAGCCGATGCCGAAACGGTCACGTCGCCATCACGCCAGGCCCCCGGAAGGCTACAGGCGCGGTCCCAGGTCCACGCTGGCCTCGTCCAGGATGACGACGAGCCACGCGATGAAGAGCAGGATGTGGACGATGCCTTGCAGGGAGTTCACCCGCCCGCGCGTGAGGTTGATCGACGACACGACGAACGTCGCCACCAACAGCACGATGTCCGGCGCATCCAAGCCCAGGGAGGGCGACACGCCCGTGATGAAGTGGATCCCGATCACGGCCGGGACCGTGAGCCCGATGGTAGCGAGGGCCGAGCCCAGCAGGATGTTGATGCAACGCTGCATGCTGCCGCGCCGGGCCGCCTTCAACGCCGCCAAGCCCTCTGGCGCTAGGACCAGGCAACCAATCAACACGCCGCCAATCCCCGGCGGCAGGTACGCCGCGTCCAGCAACGAACGCACCCGGCCCACCAATCCCTCGGCAATCAAGACGACCGCCACCAAGGCCAACAGCAGCAGCGCCGACGTCCTCGGCGTCGAGATCGTCGCCACGTCCACGTGCCCGTGCGGCAGCTCCACCAGGCGCGTCCGACCGGGGTCGTCGCCCCCGGCCTCCTCATGGGCCTTGCGGGCCTCGTCGGAGCGCTCCGACTCCCCGTGGTGCGCAAAGAACTCCCGGTGCCGCGTCGTCTGCAACCACAGGAACACCCCGTACAACGTGATCGATGCCAGCCCCACAAAGATTTCCATGGGCTCGCTCATCCATCCGCCCGGCCGGCTGCGCGTAAACCGCGGCAACACCAGCGTCACCATCCCCAGCGCGATCACCAGGGGAAGGTACGCCCCCGACGACTGCGGGTTGAACTGCACCTCCCGCCCCCCGCGCCCGCCCAGCAACATCGCCAACCCCATGAGCAGGTTGAAGATCAACATCAGCACCGAGAACATCGAGTCCCGCGCCACGGTGGGGTCCCCTTGGTTCCCCAGCATCACCGCGCACACCGCCGCCACCTCGATGGTGATCGCCGCGATCGTCAGGATGAGCGTGCCCAAGGGCTCCCCGTGCTTCTCCGCCAGGTGGTCGGCGTGCGCCATCGCCCGGAACGCGCACACCAGGATGCAGAGGACCAGCCATGCGCTCCAGGCCAGCCCGGCCGCCGAGGTGGGCAGCCCTGCGGGCGACCAGCCCACGATGGCCATCATGCCCGTGCCGAAGCCGAGCACGACCGGGATCTCGGGCACGAGCCGCTGGAGGAAGGTCGGCGGGCGACGGGGCATGGAGGAGGGCATGGCGGGTCCGGGCGCTTCGATGGCAGGCAGGGCTTTCTGGGGCGGGCGCGGGCTTAGTCGCCGCGGTACACGCACCGGGACATGCACGTCTCGGCGATTCCCACCTCGCACAACCCCGGCAACACGGGCTTCAGCCGCCCCCAAATCCAGCGCGCCAGGTTCTCGCTCGTCGGGTTTTCCAGGCCCGGCACCTCGTTCAGGAAGTTGTGGTCCAGCAGGTCGTGCAACGGCTTGAACGCCGCCTTGATCTCCGCGTAGTCCATCACCCACCCCATCACGGGGTCCACCGGCCCCTCCACCACCACCTCCACCTCGAAGGAGTGCCCATGGATGCGCCCACACTTGTGGCCCGCAGGGACGCGGGGCAGCCGGTGTGCTGACTCCAGTTGAAAGGTCTTTCGCAGTTGCATCGTTGAATCCCGTTCCTTAGCCGGATCGGATCAGTTGGATCGGTCGTGCTGGCTCGATCTGCTTCTGCAATCACTTCCCTCCCAACTGAATCGTTCCGGCTTAAGCGTTCTCAAGGTCCGTCCATTCCACCAGGTCCGCGAGCGCCGGGCGCCCGTCGTGCCTCCATGCCAGCGGCGGCTCCTGCATCCGCCCCACCGGGCACACGCGGGGCACGCCCCACGCCGCGAGCTCCCTCGCAATGTCCGTCGCCCGGTGGTCCACCGCCGCCACCGCCACCGTGGACACCTGCCCGCGCACCGGCTCCCGCACCCGCAGCATCTCGTCCAGTTGCCGCACCGGCTTCACGTACAGGAACCGGTTCAGGCACGAGTGCTCGAACCGGGGATCCCGGTCCAACACCACCGTCCACGCGGTGCCCTCCTCCGACTCCCACAACGCCACCCCGCCTGGCAGGTCCCGGAACGCCGTCTCGAAGCGCGGCCTCTCGGCGGCCGTCCCCGCCACGGACGCGCGCAGCCGATAGATGTCCCGGCGCGCGGCGATCGCGGCGGCGTCCTCCGGCGGGATGGGCCCGCGCGGCTCGTCTTGCTCGCGTCGCGCCAGTTCCTCCGCCACAGCCAGCGCCAGCCCCTCCGGCGACACCGCCCCGTCCTCCTGCACGTAGGCCACGTGCGGTGACAGGCACCCGAGCTGGTTCCACGCCGTCACGTCCGCCGCCAGCTCGCGCGCGACGCGACGCACCGAATACGTCGAGAGAACCTCGTTGCTCACGTAGGCCAAGCTCACCCGATGCCCATGCCCCACGAAGCGCGTCCGCAACGGCAGCCGCGCCCGCACGTCCATCAACATCTCGTCCGAACCCGTCGCCGTCAGGCAGCTCGCCTCCTCAAACAACGCCGCATCCAGCTCCACGCTCCCACGCGGCCAGCATGCCAGCTCGAGGCACGAGCCCAGCCGCGGCGCCGTCGCCGCCAACGAGTGCGCAAACAACCTCGGCAACAACGTTCGCCCGGATGCGCACTTCACGAACTGCGCGGACCGCAGCAGCAGCCCCGTCACCATGGATTGCAGGGCCGGCACCGGGATGTTGCCGGACGCCACGTGCGCCAGCAGGGCCGGCCCCCGCGCCACCGCCGAGCGTCCGCCCCGCACCTCCGCCACCCCCGCCGAGAAGTCGTCCAGCCGCCGGGCGTCCCCCAGGTCCTGCGCCACCAACCCTTCGAGATTTTCCAGCGTGAGCTGTCGCAGGAAGGCATCCAATCCCCGGGCCAACGTCGCCGGTCCCATCCCCAGCTCCGACGCGCCCTCGGACAACGCACGCCTCCGGAAACCATTCGCAGGATCGAGCCATTGCTCCGCCACGTAGGCGATGATCTCGGCCACCTGCCGCGTCCGAAGCCGCACCAGCCACGACGCGCGGTTCCTGCGGATGGCTTGGCAGGCCTCCCGCACCGTCCCCGGCGTCAGCGCCAGCGACGGGTCCATGTCGGCAAGGAACAAGTTGGGCAACGGTGCTTCCATGGGGTGCTCTTCACGCGCTCATGCGCGAACAACCGCGAGGTTCCGCAGACGCCGCCCTGCCGGCGAGTTCAAACCCGTCCGCGCGACGCACCGCGAGGTCCGACGTCCGGATGGCCGCCACCGACCACACGTTCGCCACGTCGAGGACCTCCACGATGCCCGTCTCGCCCTCGGCCACCTCCCGGCCCGTCTCCGGCGAGACCACGCGGGCACGAGCCCAGGGCAGGAAGCGGAACGTCCCGCCCTCCCCTGTTCCACCGTCCAACGGCCGCGCCACCCGGTCGTAGGCCTGGGACGAAAGCTCCGTCATGCCGTACTCCGTGACGATGGCCGGGCGCGGCATTCCCAACCGCTCGGCGATGGCAACGTGCAACGCCTCGCGCGTCAGCGTTCGCGAGCGGCCCTTGTACCCGCCCGTTTCCATCACGCGCGACCCCGGCGGCAATCGAATCGCGGCACCCCGGGCGTCCATGCCATCCAGGAGGTGCACCCAGTTGAACGCCGTTCCCAAAACGAACACCGGAAGCCCCAATGCCGTCGCGCCGTGCAGCGCCTCCATCGCGCCATCCACGTCCAGCTCCCACGTCCCGTCGGGCGCACGGCGCCCCAGGAAGCACGAGCCGTCCCCGCCATGCGCGCCGAGGACGGCGTCGAGCATGTGGACCAGCGACGAGCGGGGGGCGTGCGCCGCCGACGGCGTCAACGACAGCATCCGGGGCCGGGGGCCACAGTGGTTGCCACCGGAGTCATTGGGCTGGGCGCGGTTGGCCAGCACGTGCCGCTCAAAGCCACGCAAGGCGGACAACGTGTAAAGGGACAGGGACTCCGCATGATGCCGGTGCCGCGACGGAACCTGGACGGTCGTGCCGGACGACTGGAACTCCACCGCATGGGCGCCCTCCGGAATGCACGAGAACACGGCATGCTTGAAGGCCTCCGTGGGCACGGCCGGATAGGCCTCGGCGGGCGCACCCGACGGGGGAGGGTTTCGAGCCGCCGCGCACCAGGCGGCAAACGCGGGGTTGAAGCGACGTTGCAACGCCAGCAGACGGGCGGCGACGTCATCGAAAGAGGCAGCCGGGACGCCGTGGGCGAGGGATGCCTCGATCCACCCACGGACCTCCCAGGCGATGCGCGACAGTTCGGGGTTCATGCGGTTTTCTTTGGGCTCGCCCGGCCAAGGGGCGTTCCAACGGCGGCTGGTTTTCCGCGACAGCCGCGCTCGGCGAATGGATCGCTGGACAGGGGTGGCCAGCGACCCGGCAAGGGAAGGGTCAATAGCCGAAGTCGCGCCGACCGGTGCGCGCATCGACGTAGCCGGTGCGCTCGAGGTACCAGTTGAGGTCCTGCTTCCCGGGTCCGTCGAAGGCGAGGACGTTGGGGTACTGGTAGGCGACGCGGTACTTGGAGGAGCGGCTGAGCCAACGCTTGATCTCCGAGTGCCCGTCGGCAAACGAGAAGCCGCACGCGCCGTTGTGGTAGGAGGCGGGGATGTCGCCCCAGTTGGCCGCCTGCGGGTTGTTGATGAAGAAGCCGTCGTTGATGGAGTCCGCGTGCTCGTCGAGCGTGAGCCAGGTCTTGGAGGGGGCGGGGCAGTCACCCGTCTTGAGGAACTGGATGCGGTCCGGGAAGCCCCAGTTACGGCCCTGGGCGGTGGGGTCGTTGCCGATGGAGAACCGGCCGAAGAACGAGTTCATCGACATCGAGCGGTTCCGGAGCTTATAGCCGGCGCGCCGCTGGGTGGGGGAGACGAAGTTGTCGGACGGGCAACGATAGACGCCGAGGGCGGCCGCCGTGTACTTGCCGAGCACGCCGTTGGCGACCCAGGCGAGGTTGGTGACGGACATCTCGGCCGCGCCCGACCCGGCACCCCATGTCATGACGTTGTTGACCCAGTTGTCGAACACGCGCCGGGTGATGGCCTCGATGGTCTCGCTGACGCCGTAGTTGTTGGCCACGCGGTCCTGGAAGTCGTTCGCATACACGTTCCAGGCCAAGGCCAGTTGCTTGGTGTTGTTGAGGCACGCAATGCCCTGGGCCTTCGACTTCGCCTTGCCCAACGCCGGGAGCAACATGCCCGCCAGGATGGCGATGATGGCGATCACCACCAGCAACTCGATCAACGTGAAGCCTGCCCTCGCCCTTCCGGGCGCCTTCGTCCGAAATGCGCTCATGTCGGCACCCTGTTCCCGCCATGCCCCGGATGCAAGGCTGCGGTACGGCACCCTGCGGCACGGGGTGAATCCCGAAGTTTTCGGCGACATGGGAGCGGGATGCGCGGAGCGGACCGGCCCCGCTAGACGGGAGCATGGAGAGGCGGCCGGGGACGGCCGCGCTCCCGGTGTCCAGCCAGCCACGACGTTCTTGGGAACACCGATCACGGCGGGATGCACCGCCGCCCTTCAGGCGGCCGCCTTTTGCCTTGGTCTCGCTGGGTGCCGGGCACACCCTGCCCCGCAAGCGCAGGATAAGGGAAACGAGCATGAGCTGGTACTACGCGGACGGAGGACAGCAGCGGGGCCCCGTGACGGACGACGAGTTGTCTGGCTTGGTGGCGGCGGGGACGATCACTCAGGACACGTTGGTGTGGCGGGAGGGAATGCCGGGGTGGGAGCCCTTGTCCAAGGCACGGCCTGGGGAAGCGGTTCCCACGCCGATGACGCCCCCCGTGGCTGCGCCGTCCCCTGTTGGGGAAGACACCGCCCGTTGCGCCGTTTGCAGCCAGGTGTTTCCCGTGGGAGACCTTGTCGAAATCGCCGGCCTACGAGCTTGTGCCGCGTGCAAACCCGTCGCCATCCAACGGCTGCGCGAGGGCGCGCCAGGCGGACCGGCGGCGGCAGGGGCCGGGGCCGACGACGGCACGCTCTCGGAGGAGGAAGTGCTCGCGCGCGACTACGAGGTGCCCGTCTCGGAGGCCATCAGCCAGGGCCTGAGCCGGATGTTTGCGGAGCCGGGCACGCTGTTGGCGGGCGGCGCGCTGGTGACCTTGGTGTCGTTTGCCATCCAGTCGGTTCCCTACCTCGGCGGGTTGATCGCGTTGTTCATTCAAGGACCGCTCATGGGCGGGTTGATGCTGGCCTACCTGCGCTGCATCCGGGGCGGGGCCATGGGCATCGACACGGCCTTCCAAGGCTTCGGGCCACGCTTCTGGCCCATGTTCCGCGCCCACATCGTGCCCACGCTTCTGGCCAGCCTCGCCTACATCCCGGCCGTCGCGGTCGCGGTTCCGCTGTTCCTCGCCGGGATGGCCACAGGCAACGTCGTGCCGGGCGTCCTGGGCATCGTCGCGTTCTCCACCTTGATGCTCCTCGGGGTCGTGGTGGGGACGTACCTGACCGTCTCGTGGATCTACACCATGCCGCTGGTGGCGGACCGCGGCTACCGGGTGCTGCCCGCAATGGGGCTCAGCAAGCGGATGGTGGCCCGCCACTTCTGGCAGCACCTGTGGCTCATGATCGCCTTCGGCCTCGTCATGCTGCTCGGCCTCTTCGCCCTGTGCTTCGGCCTCTTCGTCGCCATGCCGGTCGTGTCGTTCGCCCAGGCCTTCGTGTACCACCGCGTGTTCAACGGCTTGCGCCCGGCCCCGGCCCAAGTCATCTAGGCCTCGTTCCCGCCCATGCAGTCCGCCGACCTCCCCTGCCCCGCCTGCCGGCGGCCGTTGCCCAACGACGCCCATGCGTTGGCGGCGCTGTCGGCCTGCCCGTCCTGCGGCGGGGAACTCGAGGCCATCCCCTTCCCGGCCCTCGGCAGGGGACCACGGGTCGGAAGGGCCGCCGAGGCGACGGCTGCGCCCGAGGACGCCGCCTGCTTCCAGCATCCTGGCAAACGGGCCGTCGTCCCCTGCGACGGTTGCGGGCGCTTCCTGTGCGCATTGTGCGACCTGGAGATCGAGGGCAGCCACCTGTGCCCCACCTGTCTCGAAGCGGGCCGGCGCAAGGGAACCGTCGCGGTCCTCGAACGGTCCCGCACCCGATGGGACCGGATCGCAACGGCGCTGACCCTGTTGGTCCTCGTCTGCGGCGTCGCAGCACCCGTCTTTGCCATCGCCAACACGGCGATCACCGTCCTCCAATGGCGGAAGCCCCAGAGCCGCGTCGCGCCGTCGCGCGCCTTCCTGCTGGCTGCCACGATCGTCTCGTGGGTCCTCACGGTGGGGCTGGGATTGCTGGTGTGGACGGAGTTCTCCGGCGAGGCCAACCCATAAAATGAACGACCGCCTCTCCAGGGATCCCGCTTATCGCCGCGTGCCCACCGGGCGACGCACGCCGTCCCAGCACCTCTCCTGCTGGCTGGCCAAGGACCATCTGCTGGTCGTCGAGGGTGTTGGCTACTCCGAGCGTTACTCGCGCTTCGACCTTCGGGACATCCAAGCGGTGTTGATCCAGCCCTCCAAGGCACGCCGCATCGTGGCCCTCGTCTCGGGGCTGGCCCTGATTCCGCTCCTGGCGGGGCTCGGCCTCCTGCTTGCGCAATGGATCTCCACCAACGAGGGCGACTTCCTCGTCGGCGGGGTCCTCGTCGGCGGCCTCGCCGTGATTCCGGCCGTGTTGCTGGCGTGGTCCGCATGGTGTGGCCCGCTGTGCTCCATCCGCATCTCCACGGCCGTGCAGGTGGCACGGTTGCCCGCGCTGCATCACCGACGCCGGGCTCGCGAGTTCGCGCTGTTCCTACAGGGGGCTGCCGTCGCCGCAACGCCCCCACCGGCGGCGTCCTTCGCGGCCGAATCCGCGCCCGAAGCCCCCGCCGACGCGGCGGGACCGACGCCTGCATGAACGCCTGGGTCCTGCAACGATGCGTCGCGCATCCGGCCCGCGAGGCCGCCGCGCGTTGCCCGGCTTGCAGGCAATCCTTCTGCCGCGAGTGCGTCACGGAGCACGACGGCCGGCTCCTCTGCACCGCGTGCCTCCGCAGGCTCGCCGCGCCCAAGGCACGCCGGCCCCTTCGCCTCGGCTTCCTGCGCCTCCCGTTTCAGCTCGGGCTCGGCCTCGGGCTTGCATGGGCCGCCTTCTACGTCCTCGGGCTCGTGCTTCTGCAAACCCCGGCGGAGTGGCACGAAGGCAAGGCCATGGAATCCTGGCTCATGAACCTTCCCGGGAGCCCATGAGACGGCCGCGCCATTCCGAACAGGGCCAACCGCCCATGGACCTCGTCGAGGACGCCGTCCAGCTCCTGCGCGCGGCGCCGCCGTGGATTCATGCCCTGCATCTTGCCGGCTCGGGCGCGTTCGTCCTCGCGTTGCTGTGGTTTTGGTCGGACATGACCCGGGGCGTGTATGCGGACCGCCGCCTCGCCCCCGGGGCGTTGGCCATGGCGGGCCTGTATGTCCTGATGAAGCTGGCCCATGCCATGCACGCCACGGAGCTTCGGTCGATCGTGTCCGGGGTCGCATCCGGGCCATGGACGGCCCTGCGCGTTGGCCGTCTCTTCGTGACGCAGGCGTGCCTCCAGCCGCTGGGGCTTCTCCTGGTTCCGCTGACGTTGTTTCCCTTCCTGTTGGTTCCGTTCCCGTGGGTGCTGGCGTGGCTCCAGGCGGTGAGCGTCACCGGGGACGAGGCGGCCGGGTCGCCCGGAGCGTGCGCGCGCCATGCCTTCCGCCACGCCATGGCGTGGCCTGGCCAAAACCATGGCATCGTGGGCATCCTGCTCCTCGTCGCCACCGCCGTCCTCATCGACGTCGCCGTGGCCGTGGCCGCCGCGCCCTACCTCGCGGACGTCCTGCTGGGGATCGAGACCGACTTCGCCCTCGGCCCGGCTGCCTACTTCAACACCACCTTCCTCCTGGCGCTCCCCGCCTTGGCCTACGTGGTCCTCGATCCCTTGCTCAAGGCGATCTACGTCCTGCGCGGCTTCCAACGCGACGCCCGCCACACCGGCGCGGACCTCCTGGCGCGCCTGCGAGCGGCCCGCAGGGCGGCAGGCGTGGGGTTGGGGGTTCTGGGGGTGTCGCTACTAGTGAGCGCCCCGTGCGCCCCATACGCCCCCTGGGCCTTATGGGCCACCCCGCCACCTGCCCACGCCACTTCCGTGGACCCCGAGCGCCTCGCCAGGGATCTCCAGCAGGTCCTTGACCAAGCCGAGTACCAATGGCGCGCACCCCGGGAACTCTCGCCCGAGGATGCCGAGCCCGCCCCGGGCGAAGGCCCGGTCCGCCGCTGGCTTCGCAGCCTGTTCAAGGACTTCGGCTCGTTCGCCAGCCGCAACCTCGACGCGCTGTTCTCCGCCATCGGCCGGGTTCTCCAGTTCATCTTCTCAGGGTTCAAGATGCCCAACCTGCCCTTTGGCAACACCCAGGTGGACTGGGCCAGCGGCCTCAAGCTCCTCGCCTACCTCCTCCTCGCGGCCGCCGTCGGAGCCATCGCGTGGATCCTCCTTCGCCTCTACGGCGCACGCCCGCGCGCCATGGCTGCCCCCGCCGCCGCCGCGCCCGCCGCCGTGCCGGACCTTGCCTCAGAACAGGTCTCCGCCGAGTTGCTCCCCGAGGAGGGCTGGCTCGCCCTTGCGTCCGAGAAGGCCGCCCAAGGCGAGTGGCGCCTCGCCCTGCGCGCCGTTTATCTCGGGTCGCTGGCTCACCTTGCCCGACGCGAACTGGTGCGCCTCGCGCCGGCGAAGTCGAACCGGGAATACCTCGCCGAGCTGCGGCGACGCGCCCGTGCGCTGCCCGTGTTGCCGGAGGCGTTCGGATCCTGTGCCCTTCGGTTCGAGCGCGTGTGGTACGGCACCCACGACGCCACGCCCCAGCTACTCGACGAGGCGCGGGCCGACCTCGAGTCCATGAGGAGGAACGCCACGCCATGAGCCGCCGCGTCCTCCAGCCCGCCTTGATCGGCGTCGTCGCCGTGCTCCTCGCCGCCGGCCTCTATCGCATCTTCGAGCTGCGCTTCGCGGCCGGCGACGTCTTCCCCGTCGCGTCGTCGCGGCGGGCCGACCCCCTGGGGACGCGGGCGTTGCTGGACGCGCTGGCACGGCAGCCTGGCCTGCGCGTGTCGCGCAACCTCCTCCCGCTCCATCGCGTGCGGGACAAGCCCAGCCTTGCCGTGCTCGTGCTGGGCGTCGCTCCCGAGAACATCGGCTTCCCGTCGGAGGATCCCGGATTCAACACCAACCTCCTCCGCCTCGCCCACGCCGGGGCGCGCGTCGTCCTGGGCGCGCAACACGAGTCGTCCGCCCTCGCCACCAACGCGTTCCGCCAAGGAATTCGGAAGCTGGCCTCCTTCACGACCACCAACCGCTTGCAGGCCGCCCTCGACGCGCGGTTGGGCTTCCAGCTCGCGCAAGGCACCAACGACCCAAGCCCGTCCCCGGACGCCGCCCCCGTCGCCCGCCTCCAGGCCACCGCCGCCGTCCTGCCCGCCGAGCTTCCATGGCCGTCGCCGTGGCGTATCACCGGAACCTCCAACGCGTGGTCCGTCCTCTATGACGTCCAGAACCAGCCCGTCGTCGCCGAGCGGTCGTGGGGGAAGGGCTCCTTCGTCCTGATGGCCTCCGATTACCTCCTCGCCAACGAGGCCCTTCGACGCATCCCCCAACCCGCCCTCGCCTCATGGCTCCTGGGCGACGCCACGGAGGTGATCTTCGACGAAACGCATCTGGGCCTGACCTTCGAGCCCGGCATGGCCAGCCTCATCCGACGCTACCAACTCGGCGGCGCCGTGACGGGCCTTGCCGCCCTGCTCGGCCTCTACCTC
>JBJSZF010000571.1:0-11528 GCA_046090125.1 Verrucomicrobiota bacterium | reverse complement strand
GGGCGTCGTCCATGCCGTCGCGTGGGCGATGGCCCGGCCCGAGGCCCTCGCCGCAAACTCGCGCGCGCTGGAAGACGCCACCGACGTCGCCCAGGCCATCCATGCCGCCCATCGCTCCGCAAGGCCCGTCCAGAACTTCGTCGTGGGCGACCGCTCCGGATCCATCGCCTGGACCCTTGTCGGGACCTTGCCCGAACGCGGCGAGGGCACCGGCGAGTTCGCGGAGGACTGGAGCCGCCCGGGCGCCCCGTGGCGTGGCCTCCTCCCGCCCGACAAGCGCCCCGTCGTCCTGAACCCGGACAACGGCCGGATCTGGACCGCCAACCAACGCGTCCTCGGCTCGCCCGCGTACCTGGCCCTCGGCGACGGCGGCTGGGACCTCGGGGCGCGCGCCGCCTGCATCCGCGACGACCTCATGGCCCTGAGCAAGGCCGCGCCCGCCGACATGCTCGCCATCCAGCTTGACGACAAGATCCCCATGCTGCGCCCGTGGCATCAGCGCCTCGTGGCGTCCGCCGCGCGCCTCGCCTCCAACGCGCCGGCCCCCCACGCGGCCGCATGGTCCAACGCCCTCGCCCAGCTCCAGCCATGGGAGGGCCGCGCCTCGGCCGATTCCCTCGCCTTCCCGGTCATCGCCCGGTTCCGGCGCCATGCCGTCCAGCTCCTGCACGAGCCCGTCGGCTGGGCCGTTGGCAAGCCCGGCACCAAGGCCGCGCCCGAGAACGTCCACGTGTCCTTCCACTTCCAGTTCCGGCCCGGGCCGCAGTCCGAGGGCGTGGCCGAGCGACTCCTCCGGGAGCGCCCGACGCATGTGTTGAACCCGCGCTTTGCGTCGTATGACGACCTCTTGGAGGAGGCGGCGCGGCGCGCGCTTGTGGTGGGCAAGGATGGCCGTCCGGCGGACCTACGGCCCTGGGGGGAACTCAACCGGACGCAGGTGCGACATCGGCTGAGCCCGGCGCTGCCAACGTGGTTGTCGCGCTGGCTCGACATGCCGGAGGAACCCCAGCACGGGTTCCACTACGGCCTTCCCCGGATTGCCGGGCCGGACTTCGGGGCGAGCCAACGGTTTGGCATCGAGCCGGGCAACGAGTCCAACGCCTACCTGCACCTCCCCGCCGGACAGAGCGGCCACTTCCTGTCCCCCTTCTATCGCAACAGCCACCCCGACTGGCTCCAGGGCGTGCCCACCCCGCTCCTGGGCCGGCCGATCGTCCACCGGCTCGTCCTCTCCAGCCGGAAGGGGTAGGGAGCCCGCGCGCACGACCTCCTTCGCCGAGATTCCTGGCACGGCGTCCCTCAAGGCCATCCCGGACCGCAGGGTGAGGGAACGCATCCTCACCAACGCGGCGTCACGAGGCCAAACGCAGGCTCGCGTCCAGCACCGTGACCGATGCAGGATGATGGCCTCATGAGCGCTGAATCACGCCTTGCCGAGCTCCTGCTCGTCCTGCCGCCCGCCCCCAAGCCCGTGGCGGTGTACAAGCCCGTCGTCGTCTTCAACAACGCCGCCTATGTCTCGGGCCATGGCCCCGTCCGAACCGACGGCTCCCTGATCAAGGGCGTTGTCGGGCGCGACCTCGACCTCGCCGCCGGGCACGCCGCCGCCCGCCAGGTCGGCCTCGCCATCCTGTCCAGCCTGCGCACGCACCTCGGCTCCCTCGACCGCGTCCGGCGCGTCATCAAGATCCTCGGCATGGTCAACACCGCCCCGGACTTCTACGACCATCCCAAGGTCATCAATGGCTGCTCCGAGTTGTTCGCGGAGATCTGGGGCCCCGAGCACGGCATCGGCGCACGATCCGCCGTCGGCATGGGCCCATTGCCCGGCAACATCGCCGTCGAGATCGAGGTCATCTTCGAGCTGGCCTAGGGCCGCGCGCGCCATGCCCGTGACCCTTCCCTGGGACGCCCTCCGCAACGCGGGCGACCTGCCCTCCCCCGTCCTCCTGATCGACGAAGCCCGGATGGAGGCCAACCTCGCCGCCATGCTCCGTGTGGCCGGGGACCCGGCGCGCCTCCGCCCGCACCTCAAGACACACAAGCTGCCCCAGTTGGTCCGACGCCAAGCCCACCTCGGCATCAACAAGGCCAAGGTGGCCACCGTCGCCGAGGCCGAGATGGCCGCCGACGCCGGAGCCCGCGACATCCTCCTCGCCCTCCAGCCCGTCGGGCCCGCCTCCACCCGCCTCGCCCGCCTCGCGCATCACTTCCACGACGTCCGCTTCTCCGCCGTCTTCGACGCGCCCGAGCCGGTCCGGACCTTGGCCGCCGCCGTCGCGGAGGTCGGCGCGCCCGCCGTGGGTGCATGGATCGACCTCGACATCGGCCAGCATCGCACCGGCGTCGCTCCCGGCCCCGCCGCAGTGGACGTGGCCTGCGAGATCCTCCGCCATCCGGGCCTTTCATGGCGCGGGCTGCACGCCTACGACGGGCACCTTGGAATCCCGGACCTCAGCGAGCGCACGCGCGCCTGCGACGAGGCCTTCGCCTCCGTCGAGGCCCTGTCCCAGGCATTCCGTGAACGACACATCGCCGTCCCGGCCATCGTGGCCGGCGGGTCGCCGACCTTCGCCATCCATGCGCACCGTCCCCACGTGGAGCTTAGCCCCGGCACCACGGTCTTCTGGGACGCCGGATACGCCACAAAGCTTCCCGACCTCCCCTTCTCCCCCGCCGTCGTGCTCCTCGCGCGCGTCGTGAGCCGCCCTGCCCCGGGCCTCGTCTGCCTGGACCTCGGCCATAAGGCCGTCGCCGCCGAGATGCCGCAGCCGCGCGTCGTGTTCCCGGCCCTGCCCGACGCCGAGCCCGTCTCCCACAGCGAGGAACACCTCGTGCTCCGGACGTCGCACGCCGACAGCCTGCCACCAGGGTCGGAACTCTACGGCATCCCATGGCACGTCTGCCCCACCGTCGCCCTCCACCAGGAGGCATGGCTCGTCCGCGACGCCCAAGCCGTCGAACGATGGCCCATCGAGGCCCGCGCCCGAAGGATCTCGATGTGAACGGCGAAGGGCGAGCAACGGGCGGCTCAGCGCCCACGTCAAACCGTGAGCCATAACCCGCCTGCAAGAAGCCACCCATCGCCTTCATCCGTCATCCCTCCTCCTTCATCCTTCATCTCCCCCGTTTCACCGTCCCCTCGCTTCCCGCCCCCCGCACCCCCTCCCCCATGATCACCGCCCGAGACATCGTCCTTCGTCACAACACGCGGGTGCTCCTGGACCACGCCACGATGGGGTTGGTCGCGGGCGAGCGCGTGGGGTTGGTGGGGCGCAACGGGTCGGGCAAGTCCACCTTCCTGCGCATCTTGATGGGGGAACTGGCCCCGGACGGCGGCGAGGTGGTGCGGCAACGGGACTTGGTGATGGGCTACCTGCCCCAGGAGTTCGCCCTCGACGAGGCCCTCGACGTGCAGTCCAACGTGCGCATGGGCGCGCGCCACGTGCTCGCGTTGCTGGACGAGTTCGAGCGCCTGCCCGGCGACTCGCCACGCCACGCCGACATCGAGGAGCGCATCCACCACTTTGACGGATGGGGCCTGGAGCACCGGATCAAGGCGGCCCTCACCGAGCTCGGATGCCCGCCCCCGGACGCCCCGGTGACGCGGCTCTCCGGCGGTGAGAAGCGCCGCGTGGCCCTGGCGCGGGCCATCGTGTCACGGCCGGACGTGCTGGTCCTGGACGAGCCCACGAACCACTTGGACACCGGCAGCATTGAGTGGCTGGTGGGCTACCTGCGGGACTACCCGGGCGCGCTCCTCGTGGTGACGCATGACCGCCACTTCCTCGACGAGGTGGCCAACGGGATCGTCGAGCTGCGCAACGGCATCTTCGAGCGCTACGAGGGCAACTACACCGAGTACCTCGCCGCGCGGGCCGACAAGCTCGCGGCGGAGGAGCTCTCCGAGCACAAGCGGCAAATGTTCCTGCGCCGCGAGATCGAGTGGGTGCGCCGCCGGCCCAAGGCCCAGACCAGCAAGTCGCAGGCGCGCCTCGACCGCTTCCACGAGGCCGACGCCAAGGCACCGCCCCCCGGCGAGGGCGAGATGGACCTGGTCATACCGCCGCCGCCCCAGCTCGGGAACCGCATCGTGGACCTCGCCAACGTCGGCCTCGCCCTCGGCGGCCGCCGCCTCTTCTCCAACGTTTCCCTCTCCTTCGCACCCGGCACGCGCGTGGGCGTCACCGGCCGCAACGGGCTCGGCAAGACCTCCCTGCTTCGCGTGCTCCTCGGCTCGTTGCCGCCCACCGAGGGCGAGGTGCGCATCGGGCCCCTCACCCGCTTCAACTACGTGGACCAGGGACGGCTCCAGCTCGACGAGAGCCGGACGTTGCTCGACGCCGTGGGCGACGGCCCCGACTGGGTCCAATGGGGCGAGGAACGCCTCTCGCTGAGGGCGTACCTGCGGCGCTTCCTGTTTCCCGAGGACCGCATGTCCACGCCCGTGCGGCTCCTGAGCGGCGGCGAGCGAAGCCGCCTGTTGCTGGCGCGCATCCTCAAGAACGGCGGCAACTTCCTCGTGCTCGACGAGCCCACCAACGACCTCGACCTCCCCACCCTCCGCGTCCTCGAGGAAGCGCTCATGGGCTTCCCGGGCTGCGTGGTCGTTGTCAGCCACGACCGGTACTTCCTGGACCGCGTCTGCACCCACACGATCGCCTTCGAGGGCGAAGGCCGCGTGGAGGTCGTGGTGGGAAATCCTTCCTACCATGCCGAAAAGCAGCGCCGGGCGACTGTGCGGCCCGCCCCGGCCCACGCGTCGGGGATCGCCTCGTCACGCGGCGAGGCCCCGGCACCCGGCCCCGCGCCCGCCGCCCGCAAGCGCAAGCTGTCGTTCAACGAGCAACGCGAGTTCGCCGGGATGGAGGAGGCCATCCTCGCCGCTGAGGCCAAGGTCGCCGAAATGGACGCCGCCCTTGCCTCGCCCGACTTCCACAAGTCCGTCGGACCCCGCGCGCCGGAGTTCACGGCCGCCCACGACGCCGCCAAGGCCGAGGTCGCACGCCTCTACGCCCGATGGGAGGAACTGTCCTCCCGGGCCTGATCGTCCAACCCGGCAAGACGGACACCTCAGCCAACTGAATCGGCCCGGCTCAGCGCAGCGGCCATCGCCCCCCGGGGGCCGCAGGAATCGCCTGGTTCGTCGGCCACACCAGGTAGGCCGTGCGCGACGAATGGTCCCAGGCACGCTCGAAGTCCACCCTCGGGAACACGCGCATGACCCGCTCGCGCGCAACCCCGGGATCCTGCACGCGAACATCCCCTTGGGCCGTGAATCCCGACACAACGACCAAGTGCCCGTCGCCCGGCCTGGGCTCCGCCTCGCCCTTGAGCTGGGCGTACGACACGGAGACGGCGACCGGGCGGCCGGACGCGATCCACGACTCGAGGTCGCCCACGCCCCCAAGGCGCGCGACGCAGGCCGCCAACCCGGGCTGCTGCCCCGCGAACGCCGTGTTGAACGGCCAGTTGCCCGTCCCGCCCCATCCCGGGTCATGCACCGCCGCCGCCACGGGGCGCACGTCCAGACCCGCGTCCAAGCCGCTCGCATCCGGCAAGGCATGCGCCAGCAACATCGTGAGGCTCGTCGGGCTGCACCAAGTATGGATCCCCTCCGGATAGTCGGCCTGCGACCGCACGGGCACCGGGACGGCACGGCCCCATGCCAGGGGGTTGCCTAATGGGCGCGCCTCGGTGGCTTCCCATCCCAGCAACGACACGCCCAGGCGAACGGGGCCCGCCGCCGCCGCAAGGCCCTTGCGAAAGCGCGCCCGCACCTCGATGGCCGTCGCGGGTTCCATCGCACGAAGGATGTCGGTGTCCACCGTGGCCCATGCATCGCGTTGCCCAGGCACGCTGGTGCGCGGCGCCACGGCCGGATCGGCCGACCATCGCGCGATGACGTACCACGGGACATGCTTGGCCGTCCCGCCGAAGACGGGCCTCGCTTCCAGGGTGGCAGGCCAGTTGGTAGGGAGGTTCCACGACACGACCGCCTCTCTCCAACGAAAGCCCGGAGTCGCCAGTGGGGCCAAGGCGACGACGGCGTCGTCGTTGGTCGTCCACCGGAGATCCGCGGCGTCGGGCCACCAAAACAGCCGCGACGGCGGGACCTTGCCGGGGACATCCCGGGCAGAGAGCCGCGCCGCTAGGCAAAGCGCGGGGGCAAGGGTCAACCAACGGCGTTTTCCGACGCGCCAGGCCATGGGACGGGATGGGGTTGGACAAACTTGTGAACGACGAAGCCCGGGTCGCGATGGACCTCGCCGACGTCTTGAAACCGATCCTCGAAGGGAGGAAACCATGCGTCGCCCTCGGGCTCGGCATCCACGAGCGACAGGTACAGCTCGCGGCAGTAGGGCAAGCATTGGCGATAGACGTCGGCGCCGCCGCAAACCCAGACCGGGCGCGGGTCGCCCACCAGCGCCCGAGCCACGGAGGGAAGGTCCGGGAAGGTTCGCGCGCCCGGCGCGGCATACCCGGACTGGGACAGGATGAAGGTCTCGCGTCCGGGCAACGGCCGCCCAATGGACTCAAAGGTGCGCCGCCCCATCAGGAGGATGCCGCCGAGGGTGGACTGCTTGAACCAACGGAAGTCGCCGGGCAGATGCCATGGGATCCGGTTGGCATGGCCCACCACGCGGTTCCGGGCCATCGCGGCAATGGCGGAGGGGGGGGACATGGCGGGCCGAGAAGGGGAGCGGGGAGCGAGGGGGGATCGGGAAAGCAAAAGGGCGGGCGTGGGATTGGCCCGCGCCCGCCCTTGATTAGGGAAGGGACGTTACAGGCCCTTGCCGATGATGTGGCGCACGAGGTCGCCGACGCGGTTGGAGTAGCCCCACTCGTTGTCGTACCAGGAAACGAGCTTGAAGAAGCGGGAGTTGAGCTCGATGCCGGAGCCGGCGTCAAAGATCGAGCTGCTTTGGTCGTGGATGAAGTCGGTGGAGACGACCTCGTCCGAGGTGCAGGCGAGGATGCCCTTGAGGTAGGTCTCGGAGGCGCGCTTCATGGCGGCGGCGATCTCGGCGTAGGACGTGTCCTTCGTGGTCTTCACGGTGAGGTCCACGACCGAGACGGTGGGGGTGGGAACGCGGAAGGCCATGCCCGTGAGCTTGCCCTTCACCTCGGGGCAGACCAAGGCGACGGCCTTGGCGGCGCCCGTGGTGGAGGGGATGATGTTGATGGCGGCGGAGCGGCCGCCCTTCCAATCCTTCTTCGAGGGGCCGTCCACCGTCTTCTGCGTGGCGGTGTAGGCGTGGACGGTGGTCATCAGGCCTTCCTCAATGCCAAAGCCCTCCTTGAGGAGCACGTGGACGAGCGGAGCGAGGCAGTTGGTGGTGCAGCTCGCGTTGGAGATGATGTGGTGCTTGGAGGCGTCGTACTTGTCGTGGTTCACGCCCATCACGACCGTGATGTCCTCGCCCTTGGCCGGGGCGGAGATGATGACCTTCTTGGCCCCCGCCACGAGGTGGCCCTTGGCCTTCTCGGCCTCGGTGAACAGGCCCGTGGACTCAATGACGATGTCCACGTTGTGCGCCTTCCAAGGAAGCTGGTCCGGGGTCTTGGCGCTGACGACATGGATGTCCTTTCCGTTGACCACGAGGACGTCGTCCTCGGCCTTGTCCGGGCTGGACTTGCGGGACGAGACCGTGCCCGAGAAGCGGCCCTGGGTGGAGTCGTACTTGAGCAGGTAGGCGAGGTTGTCGGCGGGAACGAGGTCGCCCACGGCGACGACGTTGATGTCCTTCCCGACAAGGCCCTGCTCGACGAGGGCGCGGAAGACGAGGCGGCCGATGCGGCCGAAACCATTGATGGCAACGTTGACTGGCATAGTTCTCGAATACTTGGAGTTAACTCAAACCCGAGCGGCGAGACTATCGGCGAGGTCGAATGGGTCAACGGATTCCTCCGGCGGGGCCGACGCGCGCCGCCTCGCTTGCACGCCCGCCCCGAGCCGGCCGGCCCTTCCCCATCACCCGCCCCAACCGAGGCCTCGAGGCCTGTCGGCGACCGCCTCCATCGTTGAAACTTCAGTCGGGCGGGTGTGTTGTTGGCCGTGGACATGGACGGGCCCGCTCTGGAATTGGACACGGTCACGAAGCGATATGGCGACTTCACCGCCGTGGATGGCTTGTCCCTCCGGGTGCCACGGGGCTGCATCTACGGCTTTCTTGGCCCGAATGGCGCCGGCAAGACGACAACCCTGCGCATGATCCTCGACATCCTCCGGCCGACGTCGGGAACGATCCGGGTGCTGGGGGCAGGATCGGCCTTGGAGGTGCGCGGGCGGGTCGGCTACCTGCCGGAGGAAAAGGGCCTCTACAAGAAGATGAGGGCCTGGTCCGTGATCGCGTACTTTGCCGGGCTGAAGGGGATGTCCCGGCTGGCGGCGCGGCGGCGCGCGTTCGAGCTGCTCGAACGATACGGGCTCAAGGACTTCGCGGAGGCCCGGACGGAGGCCCTGTCCAAGGGCATGGGCCAGAAGGTACAGGTGCTGGCCAGCATCGCGCATGACCCGGAACTCGTGATCCTGGACGAGCCCTTCTCGGGGCTCGACCCCGTCAACCAAGGCGTGCTCGAGGAAATCGTGCAGGACCTGCGGGCGCGTGGGCGGACCGTGTTGTTCAGCACCCACGTGATGCAGCACGCGGAGCGCCTGTGCGACCGCCTCGTCATCATCGCCCGCGGCCGCGCCTTGTTTGACGGCACCGTGCCCGACGCGCGCCGGGTGGTGCCGCGCGTGGTGAAGATCGAGACGGACGACGACCCCGGCGCGCTGGCGGGGCTGGCGGCCGTGGCGGGGCTGCACGCGACGGGTCCGTCGCGATGGCAGGTGACGTTGGCGGAGCGGGCGGACCCGCAGGACGTGCTGAGGGCCTGCTTTGAGCGGTCCATCCGGCTGCGTTCGTTCGACGCGGCCGAGCCGAGCCTGCACGACGTGTTCATGGCGTTGGTGGGGCCCTCGGCCCGGGAGGCGAGCTTTCGATGAAGTACGTGTGGCGGGTGGGTTGGCGGGAGTTCATGGAGAACGCCCGGACCAAGGGGTTCTGGATCGGGATCCTGCTGTTCCCGTTGATCATCGCGGTGGCATCGACGGTGCCGGCGTTGCTCATGGCCAAGGGGGTCTCGACGCGGCACTTCGTCCTCGTGGACCAGGACGGGTCGTTCGCGCCCATCATCCGCAAGGAACTGGCCCGGCGCCGGCAAGGCGAGCTGGACGAGGCGCGGCGCGCCATGGCGCAAGCCGCCAACAACCCGGGCGCAGCCGAGTCGTTGGAGGCTGCGGCGGGCCCGGGCGCGGCCGCGACCAGCGACGCGCCATCCGTCCCGGGGAAAACGTCACGGCCCGCATGGCTCGAGGTTCCCTTGCCGAAGGGCGTGGATG
This sequence comes from Verrucomicrobiota bacterium, assembly GCA_046090125.1. Lineage (GTDB taxonomy): Bacteria > Verrucomicrobiota > Verrucomicrobiia > Limisphaerales > UBA9464 > UBA6176. The sequence goes on along the minus strand of JBJSZF010000571.1, from coordinate 2,140 downwards.
GCACGGCCGAGCCGACGGTCCTCGAAGATCAGTTGCGACCCTGGCTTCGGGGGGAACGCACGCTGCCGCGCACCGAGGCCTCGCCCACGCCCAGGCTCTTCGCCGCCGTGATCATCCCGCGCGGCCTCGGGGCCACGAACGGCCCGGCGTCGGCCATCCGGTACTGGGGCGAGAACCAGGCGGACACCGGGCTGCGCGACACGTTGCAACGCATCGTCACCGAGGAGCTACAGGGGCGCGAATACCGGTCGCTGGGGGTGGACCCGGCCATCGTGGCGCGCGTGGAGGCGCGGCGGGCGCCGGTGACGGAGCTGGACCCGCGCAAGGCGGCGGGGGACGAGCGCGTGGGGATGAAGGACCGCATCCGCCAATGGGCGCCGAGCTTCTTTGTGTACCTGCTGTGGGTGTCGATCTTCGCGGTGTCCCAGATGCTCCTGAACTCGGTGATCGAGGAGAAGTCGAACCGCATCATCGAGGTCTTGCTGTCGAGCGTGACGCCGCACGAGCTGATGCTCGGGAAGCTGCTCGGGGTGATGATGACCGGCGGGGTGATGATGCTGGCGTGGGTGGGCTCCATCTTTGGCATGGGCATCGTGGCCTCCCTCTTCCTTCCCGCCGGGGCGGCGTCCGGGGGGGCGGGCAACATCGCGGCCGACGTGGCCGGTCTGCTGCGTTCGAGCTGGTTGCTCCCGGCCTTCGGAGGCTACTTCGTCCTGGGCTACATCGCCTATGCCACCGTGTTCCTCACCATCGGTTCGTTGTGCAACACGCTGAAGGACGCCCAGAACCTCATGGGCCCGGTGATGATCGTGTTGATGGTCCCGATGTTCCTGATGCCCTTCATCCCGAGGGATCCCAACGGCCCGATCGCGACCGTGACGTCGTGGATCCCGATCTACACGCCGTTCGTCATGATGAACCGCATCGCGGCGTCCCCCCCGTGGCTGGACGTGGTCGGGACGGGCGTGTTGTTGGTGGCCTTCGACGTGTTCCTGCTTTGGGCCTGCGGGCGCATCTTCCGCCTGGCCATCCTGCGCACGGGCCAGCCGCCGCGCCTCATCGAGCTGCTGCGCTGGGTCCAGGGAAGGTAGCCTTGCCGGGAGTCCCGGCCTTGCTCCCCCGCCCCGTCGTGCCGCGAGTCCGCTCAACCTGCGGATGGACCCGGCGACGATGGCGGGAGGCCTCGGCCTCCGGCTCTTTTCGTGGACCAAGTCCGGCGTCAGCCACCGATGCAGCTCATCGTGCGGGCGGGCTGGACAAAGTCCGGCTTGCCGATGCGATGCCCGGCCTCCTTCCCGCGGACGATCTCCACCAGGCGGAGCGCCAGGTCGTCATCCGAGGCCCCACCGCGAAGCAGGGGACGCAGGTCGTGCTCAACAAGGCTGAACAGGCAGGTTCGGACCTTGCCGTCGGCGGTGAGGCGGAGCCGGTTGCAATGGCCGCAGAAAGGCTCGCTGACGGGCGCAATGACGCCGATCTCGCCACGGCCATCCGGGAACCGCCATCGGCGCGCCGTCTCGCTGGGGCGGTCGGGGGCCTTGACGCGGACGAGGCTCCACCGGGCGTTGAGCCAACGGAGGATCTCGGAGCCCGGGACAACGAGGTCGCGTTGCCAGGCGCGGCTGGAGTCGAGGGGCATGAACTCGATGAACCGCATGGAGAGGTCGTGCTCGTGGGCGAACGCGGCGAGGTCCTCCACCTCATGGTCGTTCATGCCGCGGATGACGACGGCGTTGACCTTGATGGGAGAGAAGCCCAGGCGCCGCGCGAGCTGGATTCCTTCGAGGACGCCCGAGAGCCCGTCGCGCCCCGTCATGCGGCGGAAGTTGGCGGGATCCAGCGAGTCCATGCTGAAGCTGACCCGGTGCAGCCCGGCTTCACGGAGGACCTGCGCCTTGGACGGGAAAAGGAATCCGTTGGTGGTCATGGCAAGGTCGCGGACGCCCGGGATGCGGGCGAGCGCGCCAACGAGGCCCTCGACGCCCTGGCGAAGAAGGGGCTCGCCGCCCGTGACGCGGACCTTGTCGATGCCGAGGGCGGCGGCCACGCGGACGACGCGCTCGATCTCCTCGAAGGAGAGCAGCTCGGCGCGGGGCTTCCATTCGTAGGCAATGGGCCGGGTGGCGGGGAGCCCGCCGGG
>JBJSZF010000570.1:0-4328 GCA_046090125.1 Verrucomicrobiota bacterium | reverse complement strand
GGCAGCATCGTGGCGGCCATCTTCATCCACGACGCCTACTTCTACTGGACGCACCGGCTCATGCACCTGCGCCCGCTCTTCCCCTTGTTTCACCGGGTCCATCACCTGTCGAACAACCCATCCCCATGGGCGGCCTATTCCTTCGCGCCCGCCGAGGCCGTGGTGGAGGCGGGCATCTTCCCGGTGGTCGCGATGCTGCTGCCCATCCATCCGCTCGCCTTCGCCCTCTTCATGGGCTGGCAAATCACCTTCAACGTCGCCGGGCACACCGGCTTCGAGTTCCACCCGCGCTGGCTCATGAACACGCCCCTGCGCCTCGTCCTCAACACCCCGACGAACCACGTCATGCACCACGAGAGGATGCGCGGGAACTACGGCCTCTACTTCAACCTCTGGGACCGCCTCATGGGCACCAACCACCCCGACTACGAGTCCCGCTTCCAAGAGGTCACCCACCGCGCCCCGGGCACCCCGTCGCCCGCGAATGCCGGGCGCCCCGCATGAATCCACTGCCGTCCCCGCTCCCCTTTCCGGTTGCGGCCACCGGCCCGGATGCGGCTTTCTTTGTGGCCAGCGCCTCATGAAATACCCCTTGGTCTCGCTGCGTGTCGGCCCACGGCTTCCGTTTCTCCGGAGCATCGCGCCCGGCATGATGGCGCTGGGCCTCGCCCTGTCCGCCATGGCGACGGGCCACGTCATCCCCAAGCCCGCTCCCGGCCCCAACACGCGGGCGTTGGAGACGGCCTTGGATCGCTACGTGGCGACGCCGGACCCGGCCTTCGAGTGGAAGACGGTGGCCGTGACGGACGTGCCCGGCGGCAAGGCCGCCGCCCTCTCCATGACGTCGCAGCGCTGGCTGACCACCAACGAGGTCAATCGGACGGAATGGAAGCATTGGATCACGGTGGTGCGGCCCTCGGGCGAGGTGGCGGACACGGCGCTCCTCTTCATCGGCGGCGGCGCGAACCGGGACGACGGGCCCCCGAAGCCGGGCAAGGAGCTGATGCTGATCGCTGCCGCCACGCGTTCCGTCGTCGCGGAGCTGAAGATGGTCCCGAACCAGCCGTTGGTGTTCCACGGCGACGGAAGGGAGCGGGTCGAGGACGACCTGATCGCGTACACCTGGGACCAGTACGTGCGGACGGGGGACGAGCGCTGGCCGGCGCGGCTGCCCATGACCAAGTCGGCGGTGCGCGCCATGGACGCGTTGCAGGCCTGGACGGGCAGCGCGGAGGGTGGGGGCAAGGCCGTGAAGGGCTTCGTGGTGGCGGGCGGGTCCAAGCGCGGCTGGACGACGTGGACCACGGCCGTCGTGGACAAGCGGGTGGTGGCGATCTGCCCGATCGTGATCGACGTCCTGAACATGCAGCCATCGATGCAGCACCACGTGCAGGCCTATGGGTTCTTCGCGCCGGCCGTGGGCAACTACACCCAGCAGGGCATGATGGACTGGTTCGGCACCCCTGAGATGCAGGCCCTCCAACGCATCGAGGACCCCTACTTCTACAAGGAGCGGCTCGTGATGCCGAAGCTCATCATGAACGCCTGCGGCGACCAGTTCTTCCTGCCGGACTCGTCGCGGTTCTACTACGACCAGTTGCCCGGGACCAAGTACCTGCGCTACGTGCCCAACGCAGACCATTCGCTGCGAGGCACCGACGCCTACGAGACCCTGGGCGCGTGGCATTGGGCCGCGCTTCACCGCAAGGCGTTGCCCATGCTGGACTGGGCGCGCGCCAAGGACGGCACGGTGAAGGTCTTCACCAGCCAGAAGCCGCGCCAGGTGCGCCTGTGGCAGGCCCACAACCCGCGCGCACGCGACTTCCGCATGGAGGTGATCGGCCCCGCGTGGTGGCCCACCACGCTGGAGGCGGGCGCGGACGGATTCTACCAAGCCCCGCCGCCCGAGCCCCGCGACGGGTGGTCGGCCTACATGGTGGAGGTCACCCATGACATCGGCGCGCCGGTGCCCATCAAGGTGACCACGCCCGTGTGGGTGACCCCCGACACGTTGCCGCATCCGGCAAGGAAGGTGCCGACGCCGAAGGGGTTCCTGAGCCGGTAAGGAAGGATCCGCGTCAACGGTCACAGCCAGCGGGGGGTGGACGGGTTGAAGACGAAGGAAATGGGACGACCGGCGGGGAAACCTGCGCCGCCACGGCGGGGTGCCCAAGGGGAGCAACCTGACCGGTTGCCTGCCCGCATCGGCCTGCAACCTGCTGGTCATCGCGACACATGAGAGGCGGAAACGGGAGGTGGAACACCCTGCTGGAGCGGGGCATCGAGGCATCCGTCGCGGCGGCCGTCTTGCTGGCGACCGTTCTTTTTGGAGGGGTTCGAGCCACGGAACTCGCGTGCGTCACCGCGTTGCTCGGCCTTGCGGCCCTGCTGTGGGTCGCGCGGATCTGGCTGGATCGGTCGCATCGGTTCCTGCTGCACCCCGTGCTGGTGCCGGTGCTGGGGTTTGTGGCGTACGCCGCATGGCGGGCCGGCTCGACGGACGTGCCCTACCGGGCGTGGCAGGAGGTGTGGTTGCTCGGCGTGTACGCGCTGGGCCTGGTGGTGGCGTTGCAAAACCTTCACGGGCAGGACGTGCTGCTCCGAACCGCGTGGGCCACCTCCATTACCGGGGCCTTCCTCGCCACCTACGCCGTGGGCCAGTTCCTCGGCGAAAGCGACGCCGTGCTTTGGGCGTCGCGGCCCGCCGCGTATGCCCGGCGCGCGGGGGCCACGTTCGTCAACCCCAACCACTTCGCCACCCTGATGGTGATGTTTGTGCCCCTTGCCCTGGCCCAGACGTTCCTCGGGCGCGCCAAGCCCGTCGTCCGCATCGTCCACGGCTACGCCGCCCTCGTGATGTTGGCGGGCCTGGCGGTCACCATGTCACGCGGGGGATGGCTGGCCGGCGCCCTCACCACCATCGGCCTTCTCGGTTGGCTGGCCGGCCGCCGTCGGCAGCTCCGCGTGCCCGCCCTCGTCGTCATCGGCCTTCTCCTGTGCGCCGGCGGAGCCTTCTTCGCCCTCAATCCCAAGGCTCGGCTTCGCATCGAGGGCATCCAACAGGCCGGCACCCCCGACAGCGGGGACCGCGCCCCGCTCTGGAGGCCCGCGCTCGCCATGTGGCGCGACCATCCCTGGACAGGCGTCGGCCCCGCCCACTACGACGTCTGGTACCCGCAGTATCGAGAGGCCGCCATGCAAGCACGGCCCGAGTACGCGCACAGCGAGTACCTGAACACGCTGGCCGACTACGGCGTCGCAGGGGCCGTCCTCGCCGGCGCCGGCCTCGCCTCCCTCCTCGCCAGCGCCGTCCTCTCTCGAAAGTACGTCGAGCGCGGAGTCGGCGACCTGGGCGACAAGGGCAGCAATCGCTTCGCCTTCTTCATGGGCGCGGCGCTGGGGTTGGTCGGCCTTGCCATTCATGCCATCGGCGAGTTCCCCATGCACATCCCGGCCATTGGCCTGTTGGCCATGGTCCTCGCCGGGCAGGTCGCGTCGCTCGCGCGGTTCGCCAGCGATCGCTGGTGGTTCACCCCGCGCGCCGGCTCTAGGGCGGTCGCGTCGGCCCTCGTCCTTGCCGCGCTCGTCCTCCTGGCCCCCACCGCATGGCGGGGCTTCCGAGAGGCACGGGCCCTCGCCCATGCCCACGGCGAATCCATGGTCACCGCCGAGTTCATCCGCGCCCTCGAGTCCGCCGCTGCCATCGCCCCGGGCAACCCACACACCGCCCTCATCCTTGGAGAGGGGCTTCGCCAAGCCTCGTTCTTCGGGGGCTCCGAATGGACCGCGCGGCGCCCGGAGGCCTTCGCGTGGCTCGCCAAGGCCGCCGCCCTGAACCCGCACGACCCCAAGGCGCCCATGGCCCTCGCGGAGGCTTGGGCATGGGAACAAGACCTCGACCAGGCCCTCGCCCACTCCGCCAAGGCACGCGCCCTTGCACCGCGATTCGTCGCCGCCGCCAACCTCCACGGATGGGTCCTCTTCCAACGCGGGCAATTCCGCGAGGCCCGCGAGCAATTCCAACAGTCCTTGTCTTGGGACCCGTGGACCAACCACTTCGCACGCGCCTACCTCGGGGCCTGCGACACCGCGCTGGGCACCCCACCCAGCACGCTCGGCACGCCCAAGCCCTGATCCCCAACGCCACGCGCCCCACCCGTGGTCGGGCGGTGCGGGCCGAGTTCGTCGGGGGGGGCTTGGTCGGGGACCGGGAAGCGGGATGCGAGGGCCAAGGATGGCCGTCATGGTTGGGGCATTGGGGCGGCTCTCTCGCCACTGCACGAAGAGCGCGAAGCCCCGCCTCCCGCCTCCCCGCCTCCCGCCTCCCC
>JBJSZF010000569.1:0-1205 GCA_046090125.1 Verrucomicrobiota bacterium | reverse complement strand
GGCGGGGCCGGCGTGGTCGGACAGGGGCCAGACCTTGACGACGCGGCGGGCGGCCTTCAGGGCGGTGCGATACTCCTTCTTTTCGAAGTACTCCTGGGCAGCCTGGAGCTGGTCCTTGGCGCGGGTGCGCTGCCACTTGCCCACCTCGCCGACGGGCTCGTAGGTCCAGCCCTCGCCGGGCCGGAAAATGATGGGCGCGGGGCAGTAACGGGCTCCGAGGACCAAGGCCGCAGCGAGGAGGAACAGATGGAACAGGCGCTTCACCTGCGGGCGAGCCTATGGAGGTGCCCCGGCAAGTCAATGCAACGGGACGCAGCGGACGTGGCCGGGTTGTGCGACGGGGACGAGGCGGCCATGGAACGGCTGGTGAACCGCCATGCGCCCCCCTTGATCCGGTATCTTCGGAGGATGTTGTCCAACGAGTCGGATGCATCGGACCTGGCGCAGGAGACGTTTGTGCGGCTGCACCGGGAGTGTCGGCGCTACGACGGGCGGCGTCGGCTTCGGCCGTGGCTCTTCACCGTTGCGGGAAACCTGGCGCGGAACCAACTGCGATGGCGGTCGCGGCATGTGGCGGACTCGCTGGACGCGGAGCCGGACTTCGAGGGCGGGGCGCCCGTACGCCCCATCGCGAGCGACGTCCCGTGCCCGTCGGAGGCGTTGCTGGACGAGGAACGGCGCGCCGCGCTTCGGGACGCCATCGATGGGCTGCCGGATGGCATGCGGGCGGCCTTGTTGCTGGTGGACCTGGAGGAGTGCTCGGTGGCGGAGGCGGCGGGGATCCTGGGCATCCCGCCGCGCACGGTGGAGTCGCGGCTCTTCCATGCGCGTCGGCGTCTCCGGGAGCGCCTGGTTCCGCGGGAGGTGGCGGGGTCGGCGTAGGCGGTGGCGGGCGGCGTTGGGAATGGACGCTTGTTTGCGGGGCGACCCCCGATAGATTCCGCGCTTAACAAATGGGCGAGGAACGCAAGCCGCTGAAGATGGTGGGATGCCCGCACTGCGGTGCGAAGGTCTTCATACCCGGGGATTTGCAGCCCTTGGCGGCGGCGGCGTGCACGAAGTGCGGCGGATCCATCATGATGCCCGCGATGCTCAGGCAGTTTGAGCTGCGCTCGGCCATTGCCTCGGGCGGGATGGGCACCGTGTACCGCGCCTGGGACACGACGCTGGGCCGCGAGGTGGCCGTGAAGCTCATGCGGCAGGAG
>JBJSZF010000568.1:0-2026 GCA_046090125.1 Verrucomicrobiota bacterium | reverse complement strand
ATCATGGGCGGCGCGCTGGGCATCGCCACGGGCTTTTGGCTCGCGCCCCTGCTCACCAAGTTCTTCGAGTTCCCCACCCTCATCTCCACCCAGTCCGTCGTCCTCGCCTTCTCCGTGTCCGCCGTCATCGGCGTCGTGTTTGGCTTCTTCCCCGCCCTCAAGGCCGCCAACCTCGACCCCATCGACGCCCTCCGATACGAGTAGCCCGCTCCCCGCTCCCCGCCCCTCGCCCCGACTACCCGCCCGCGACAATCCGGACGACCTCCAAACGGTCGCCCGACGCCAGCGCGCGGGAGGCAAACTCCCAGTGCAGCACCGGCTCGCCGTTGTGCTCGACAACGACCGTCTTGGGCGGCAGTCCACGGGTGACCAGGAACGCCTCGACGGTGCAGGGAAGCCGCACGTCCTCGCGTCGGCCGTTGGCAATCACGAAGTCCATCGCGCCTCGATTCCCTCGCTCCACCCAGCCGTCCCGCATCGTCGGGTCAGCTTCGCAGCTTCACGAGCAGGTCCTTGCTCTCGACCGTCTCGCCCAAGGCCACGTGCAGCGCCTCCACCACGCCATCGACGGGCGCCGTCACGGTCGTCTGCATCTTCATGGCCTCCATCATCAGGAGCTTGTCGCCCTTGGCCACCTTCTGGCCGACGGTGACGGACAAGGCGGCCACCAAGCCCGGGATCGGCGCGCCCACCTGCGTGGGGTCCGCGAGGTCCGCCTTGGGCCGCACCTTGGCCTGCGGGGCGACCTTCTTGTCCGTGATGTAGGCCTCGCGCGTGATGCCATTGAGCTCGAAGGCCACGGTCCGGCGGCCGTCCTTGTCCGGCTCGCCCACGGTCACGAGCTTGATGATGAGCGTCTTGCCCTCCTGGATGTTGACGCTGATTTCCTCGCCCAGCCGAAGCCCGTACAGGAAGGCCGTCGTGGGCAGCACCGAGACGTCCCCGTGGTCGCGCTGGTGGCGTGCGAAGTCGGCGAACACCTGCGGGTACATCAGGTGCGAGAACAGGTCGTCGTCGCCGGCCGGCCGACGCGTCTTGGTGGCCACCTCCTCGCGGATCTTGTCGAGGTTCGCGGGCACGGCGACGGACCCGGGCACGACGCCTCGCTCAAAGTTGCGCCGCGCCTCGGCGTGGCGTTTCTCGCCCAGCACCACCCGGGACACGTCCTCGGGCCATCCGCCCGGGGGCCATCCGAGCCCGCCGGACAACATGTCCACGACGGACTCCGGAAACGGCGTGACGCCGGGCTCGAGGTTGACGACGTCGGCGGCGCGGATGCCGCGGCTGAAGAGGAACAACGCCATGTCGCCCACGACCTTGGACGACGGGGTCACCTTGACGATGTCGCCGAAGAGCTGGTTGACCTCGGCGTAGGTGCGGGCGATCTCGGGCCAACGGTGGGACACGCCCATGCTCGCGGCTTGTTCCTTGAGGTTGGTGTACTGGCCGCCCGGCATCTCGTGGAGATAGACCTCGGCGGAGCCGGTCTTGGGCGCGGTGTCGAACGGCGCGTAGGTCTCGCGCACCTTCTCCCAGTAGTCGGACAGCTCGCCAAGGACGACGGGGTCGAGCTTGGTGTCGCGCGGCGTGTGCTCGAGGGCGCAGGCGATGGAGTTGAGGTTGGGCTGCGAGGTGCTGCCGGACATCGAGGCCACGGCCAGGTCCACCACGTCCACGCCGGCGTCGCTGGCCTGCAAGATGGCCGCCGCCTGCACGCCCGAGGTGTCGTGCGTGTGGAAGTGGATGGGGATGCCCACCTCGTCCTTGAGGGCCTTGACCAGCTTGCGGGCCGCCATGGGCCGGCACAGCCCCGCCATGTCCTTGATCGCCAGCATGTGAGCGCCCATGCGCTCCAGCTCCTTGGCAATCCCCACGTAGTACTTCAGCGGGTACTTGTCCCGGGCCGGGTCGAGGATGTCCCCCGTGTAGCAGACGGCGGCCTCGCACACCGAGCGCGTCCCCTGCACCGCCTCCATCGCCACCCGCAGGTTGGGCAGGTAGTTCAGCGAGTCGAAGATGCGGAAGA
>JBJSZF010000567.1:0-7807 GCA_046090125.1 Verrucomicrobiota bacterium | reverse complement strand
CGCCGGAGCCGGACGTGCCGAGGGGCTCCCACCACCCGGAGTCGAGCGCGTCGTCGGGGACGGGCGTGGTCACAAGGGAGACGGACACCTCGACGCTGCCACCGCCGCCGGAGTTGTACGAGCGAAGGTCGATGTCGTAGGCGCCCGCTGCGGCGAACGTGACGTCGCCATAGACGATCTGGTGGCCGTGGGGTCCGGCGTCCTCAACGACGGTGTCGGACGACGAGAAGCCATTGCGGTCGGCGTCGATTTGGAGGCGAGCGCCGTCGTCGGATCCGACGGCGAATCGATAGGTGCCGGGCGCCGTGACGGAAATCTTGCCGCGGACGTTAAGGCCCCAGTTTCCGGCATAGCCGCCGGGCAAGGGGTTGTCATAGGGCCAACTGCCGCCACTGGCGTCGGCGAAGTCGATGTCGGCGACCGTGCCGGTGGTCATGCTGTGTTGCTTGGTGCCCGCGATGACGGCGTCCACGTCGCCGAGGTTGTTGATGGCGGGCGGGATGGTGCGCTTGACGGTGGCAAGCGTGGTGGCTCCCACGGGAAGGAAGGATCCGACCAGGTCGAAGGTTTGGTCGGTGGTAAAGGCGTTGAAGGAGCCGGTCTTGCCACCGGCGGCGGGGTGACCGGGGGTGGCAATGGTGACCTGGCCGGGGGTGAAGGTGGCGGAGGAGCCGATGCTGCCGACGAGCATGTCGTCGAAGTCGGGGTTGTTGATGACGATGACGGGCTTGGGGACCATGGCAAAGCGGCTGGGATTGTTGGCCCCGGGCCCGTGGATCAAGAGGTCGCCCTCGACGTCCTGCTCGTCCGGGAAGGCGGCGGTGTCGTCATCGACGAGGACGTGGCCGAGGCCGGAGAGGCGGTCGGCGAGCCCCTGGATGGAGGCGACGTTGGGATTGACGACGATACGGGCCTGCTTCTTGCCCTGGAGAAGCCAATTAATGCTGGAGTCGAGGAGCTTGAGCAGGTCCTCGGTCGCTCCGCTGGTGTCCGCGCCGCGCCAAGAAAGGATCATGCGGCGGGCGGGGATGTTGGGGTTGCCGATGAAGGAAACGTCGAAGTTGTGGGCAAAATAGATGGGCCCCTTCTGGTCGTAGTTGGAGAGCTCGGACTGGATGCGAGGGACCTCGTACACATTGCCACCGACGACGGTGTAGCGGGGCGGGTTGTCCTTGGTGCCGTCGGTGTTGAAGCCCTCCCTGTGGAGGAGTTCCTGGGCGTGGGCTGTTAATCCGATGCCGAGGGCGGTTGAGATGCCACCGACGAGGCGGCGGAGGTGGGCCGGGTGGCGGCCGATGCTGCGATGACAATGCATGGGTTTCCTTTCGTGGTGGGACAGTTGGACTGGGAAAGCATCAGGGAACGGGACGGTGGTGGGAGATGGTTGCACTGGATCCCCGGCAGGTCACACCGCCCAAGGCCGACAACGAGGTCGCACGCATCGACCTGAGGCCCTCCCCGGCCTCGACCGCGATTGCCTTCGAATGGTGACCGGGCGAATGCATGGACATAGAACGTCCATGGGCATGAGGCCCGGCCTCGCGAAGGGGGATCATGCTCGGATAGCCTCAAAGCTTCCCGGCAAAGTCAATGATAAACACGATGATCATGACTCGGCCCACGCGGCCACTCGACGCCCAGCGATGCGTCTGGCGATCGAAGCCGGAAACGAGAAGCGAGAGGCGGGGGCGAGACTATCGGGCGGGGAGCACCTGCTCCGTCCGGAGCACGTCGCCGTCCACGCCGACGAAGTCGAGGTGGAAAGACGCGGGCTCGACGCGGACGCGAAGGATGCCGGATCCGGGCAACAACGCTCCGGACTCGTAGCCGTAGTCGCGGGCGGACTGGGTGGCCCCGCGTCGATGGCCGGGTTGCGGCACCATTTGGTAGATCACGCCGTCGCGTTCCTGCCGCGCGAAGAAGTGGTCGTGTCCATGAAAGACAACAACGCGACGACGACGGCGCAGGAGATCATGGATGGGGGCTTCCCAACCCTTGCGACGTTCGGCGAAGCCGGGTCCGCCGGCGGGATCGTCGCCGCCCCATTCGAGCCATAGCGAGGCCTCGGCCCCGCCGCGGGCGTCCTTGCCGAGCCCGCCCACGAGGTGGTGGATGAAGACGAAGACGTGGGCGGAGGCGTTGGTGGCGAGGAGGCCGCGAAGCCACTCGTATTGGTCGCGCCCGAGGGTGCGAGCCCATCCGTCGCTGGGGCCGCGCCCGGTCCGTTGCGAATACCAGAACGGGTCGAGGGCGACGAACAAGGCGTCGCCCCACGTCCATGCGTAGTAGTCCTGGGGCCAGCCCATGCGCGGGTGCCGCTGGGTGTTGCCCGAGTAGAAGGCGTCGGGGATGGGGTTGGGGAAGTGGCGCGTGCGCCAGCCATGGGACCATTCGCGCATGGCATCGCCGTCGACGCCGCGCCCGGGCGATTCGCCGTCGTGGTTGCCCAGGACCAGGAACACGGGCGCGTGTCGGCCCACGATGCCCAGCCAATACCGCTGCGCCTGGTACATGGGGGCCGCGTCCTCGTGCCACGCGTGCTTGTCCGTCATGAACGTGTCCCCGAGGTCCACGTGGAAGTCGGGCCTGGATGCGACGGCGTTGCTGAGGCTCCGGGCGTAGCGCTCGGTGAGGATGCCGAAGTCGAGGTGCGAGTCCGCCTGGACGGTGAAGGCGAAGGGGCTGCCCCGTGGGCGAGCGGTGTGGAAGCCGCCCTCGGCGACGACGCGCGGCTCCACGCCCGGGGCGGCAAGGGTCACGCGATATTCGTGGCGCACATTCGACGCGAGGCCTTCCAAGGGGATTTCGCGCGGGGTCCATGGCTCGACACCTCGGGATTCGGCTCGCGTCCAGTTGGGGTGGCCCTGAGGCCGATGCTCGACGACGACGTTCCCTGCGGTCGCCACGCGCAGGCTGAGCACGACGGAACGATCCGTGGGCCGCGCGAGGACGACGTCGGCGTCGTGGGCGGGGACGTCGGTTTGGAAGGCGGGCATTGGGGGGCGGAACTCGCCTTGGCCGCGCGGGCGACGTCCGGGGGCCTGGGCGAGGACGTCGGAATGGAGGAGCAGCGCAAGGAGCAGCGGGAGGCGGGCAAGGATGGGGGCGAAGCCAAGGTCCATGGGGCACGCGCGATGCATGGGAAGCGGGGGCGAATGTTGGAGAGGGTTCATGGCCGTGCCGGTCGCGCGCGCTTTCCGCGGCGTTCGCCGGGGAGGTCTTGCGCCCGGGTGACGGGGCCGGAGACGTCGCGCATGGCGGGCATGGCGGCGCCCACGTCCTTGAGGTAGGCGGCGAGGCGTTGGTCGAGATCCGCGGCCTGGACCGGTTGATCGCGGGCGAGGTCGCGCGACTCCGACGGGTCGCGGGCGAGGTTGAACAGTTGGAGCGCGCCATCCTCGTGTCGTCGCACGAGCTTGAAGTCGCCTTGGTAGAGCGCGGAGGCGGGCCCGAGCGGGTCCTTGTCGTAGTGCGGGAAGTGGACGACGAAGGATTCGCGCAGGCGCCGGACGATGCCGTGGTCGGGATCGCGAAAGGCAGGGACGAGGCTGCCGCCCTCGATGCCACGGATGCCCGAGACGTCGGCGTGGGCGAGGTCGGCGACGGTGGGCAGGAGGTCCACCATGGTGGCGAAGGTGGGGCTGGAACGACCGGGTGGGATGCCGGGGCCGCGGACGAGCAAGGGCACGCGAAGGCCGCCCTCGCCGAGCGTTCCCTTGCCGCCGGACAACGGCGGGTTGCGGCCGGGCGCGCCATGGTCGGTGGTGTAGAAAACGAAGGTGTTGGTGGCGACGCCGAGTTGGTCGAGCGCCTGGAGAATGCGGCCCTGCGCGGCGTCGGCGTCCTCGGCGACAGCGACGGCCCCCGCCCTCATGCGGCCGCGGGGTCCGAGGCGTTGCTCGGCGGCGGCGTAGGTCTCGGGGCGGGCGTCGAGGACGCTCTTGCCGGCGTACTGGCAGACCTGGACGTAGAAGGGCCGGCCCTTGGCGACGTTGCTGCGGATGAACGCCACGGCGGCGTCGGCGCACGCGAAGGCCTGCGTGGGATTGGGGTGCTCGCTGTTGTCGGGACCGCCGTTGGACGTGGGGCCGGAGCTGGCGTCGAAGCCATGGCGCGACGGGTCCGTGCGGCCGAGGTGCCATTTCCCGAAGTGGGCGGTGGCGTAGCCGAGGGGACGGAGGACCTCGGCGACGGTGGTGGCATCGAGGGGCAGCTCGTTGGTGGACGACGCGGGGACGAGGCGGGTGGGAGCGCCTGGGTCGTCGCCGCGACCCTCGCGGACGAAGGTCATGTGCAACTGGGCGGGGCTGCGGCCGGTGAGGAGGGCGGCGCGGGAGGGCGTGCAACGAGGGGAGGCGGCGAGGAAGCGGCTGAAGCGCATGCCCTCGCGGGCGAGGCGGTCCAGGTGGGGCGTCCGGACGTCGGCGCTGGGGGAGCGCGGGTTCGAGTCGTCCATGGGGACGGACAACGAGGACCAACCCTGCCCCTCGCCCACGAGGACGACAAAGCTGGGGGGGGTTGCCGCGCGCGATGAGAACGTCATGGCGCCGGCGAGGGCGGGTGCCAGGAGCCACGCGAGATTCATGGGTTGGCCTTTCTTCCCTGGCGAGCGCCCCCAGCCTGCATCGACTTCAGCTCCTCGGCGGAAACAGTGCCGTCGCCGTTGGCATCGCCACGTTGGAACATGCGTTGGGCAACGGCAGCAATCTCGTCGCGGGAGACGCGTCCGTCGGCGTTGGCATCGACCTCGTTCCAGTGCTGGTCCACGAAGCCTGCCATGGCGGAGCCTTGGCCGGGCTGTCCGCGGCGTTCGGAGGGGAGAAGGAGGCCGTCGGCATTGGCGTCGAGGGCCTTCCAAGTGCGGGCGACCTCGGCGTCGATCTCGGCCTTGCTGAGCGCGCCGTCGGCGTTGGCATCCATTTCCTGGGCATGGACACGAAGCCAGGGCTGGCGGGGCTGGCCGGCCTGGGGTTCGTCCCGGCGCGGGCCGTCGGGGGCGTTCCCGTTGCCTTGGCCGGGGGCACCGTTCCTGCGGCGACGGCGCGTGCCGTCATTGGGTGCGCCGGTGCCGCCGCCGTTTCGGGAAGCAAGCTGGTAGGATTCGCGGCGGGTGTTGCCTTGGCCATCGATGAACTCGAAGTCCACGGCCCCGTTGGTTTGGAGGGAGTAGCGGACGACATGGGTGGCCTTGCCGACGCGGACGTCGAGCTGGAAGGCGCGGTCGTCGCGGTTGGTGAAGCCGGTGATGGTGGCTCCGCGGAGCGGGGGAAGCGCTGGGCGGACCGGCGTGGCGCTGGGCTGGGGATCCACCTGGCCGCCGCGCTCGGTCACCTGGCCATGGAACCCGCCGTTGATGTAGGGATACGTGCGCGACGCGTGGTAGTGGTAGCCGAGGGCGGGTGTTTCGTGGCCGTTGAACGCGTCGAGGTCCTTGGGCGCTGAACCGTCCGGCTCGGTGAACCCGAAGATCGCATAGCCATCCAACGCGAAGGCGACGGGCTTGCCCGGCCCCACGACGGATTGCAGGTGCATGGGCGCGATGTGGTAGTGGTAGTCGTCGGCACGACCGCAATGCCCGCCGAACTCGTCCAGTTCGCCCGCGAGGAAGGTGTCGGTGCGCCCGTCGTTCTTGATGGGGTTGAAGATGGGGATGCCATTGGCGGCCACGGCGATGGCGCCGCGGAAGAAGTGTTCCTTGGCCGAGAGGGGCTGCTGGGAGGGGACGGGCTGGAGGGGAATGGGCCATGCGTTGTCGCCGACATAGCGCTGCGGCAATGGGACCTGCTGTTGCCATGCCGTGATGCCGACCATCATCCGGTGGGCGGGCAGGCCGTCGGATTCCACCCACAGGGTGCGGGCGTCACGGCGTGTGGAGACCTTCGGGGTGAAGCGGGAGAAGATGTCGTGAAGGGCAGCCCCGGTTGCGGCTCCGGGCTCTTGGCCCAGGAGCACGAAGCCACCGCACGCTGCACCAACGACCAACCGCCAGAAGACGACTCTCATGCGGGGCTAGACGAAGGGGAGCGGCGGGAGGATACAGGGGCGCTCGGCCCCATGGGCCAGATGGGCCCCCTCTATGATCCCGTTCCCTGAGCTGCGCCCACGCGTCGCATGCCGTCCCAGGCATACTGGAGGCCGGAGACGAGGGTGAGGAGGGCGGCGGCGGCGGCCAGCCCATCACGGGCCGCGACGGGCCACCGCAACATCGTCCAGAGGAGCGCCGCCATTTGGAGGACGGTTGCGGTCTTGCCGGTCCAGCGGGGGCGCAGGGCCACGCGGCCGACCATGAAGTGGACGACGCCCAGCCCGATCACGGCCAAGACATCACGAGACAGAACCGAGAGGGCGAACCACAAGGGCAACGTCGCCAGGTGCGAGTGCGGCAGCGAAAGCACGACGACGGCGGACACGAGCAGGAGCTTGTCGGCCAAGGGATCGAGAACGGCACCCAGCTCGCTGCGCTGGTTGAAGCGCCGGGCGATGAAGCCGTCCACGCCGTCCATGGCGGCCGCCAACGCGAAGAGGCCAAGGCCCGCCCAGCGGAGCGACTCGTTGCCCGAATGCCGCAGCTCAAGCATGGAATAGAGAAACGGCGGGATCAGCAGGATCCGGAACAGCGTCACCTTGTTCGCCGTCGTCATCATGGCCGGTCAGCTCCGCGTCCCGGCGTCCGAGGGCCCGCCGCCGAGGGCCACGCGCAGGGCCATGGCCATGGCCTGCTGCGCCGTCACGTACTTGAACGTCTCGCGGTCGAAGGCGTTCAGGCGGCGCTCGACGTCGGTGCCGCCCGGATGGGCGACGGCGATGAAGACGGTTCCCACCGGCTTGCCGGGGACGGCGCCCGAGGGGCCGGCGATGCCGGTGATGGCGATGGCGATGTCCACGCCGGACTTGCGGCGGGCGCCGTCGGCCATGGCGCGGGCGACAGGCTCGCTCACGGCACCGTGCTCGCGCAGGAGGTCGGCCGGGACGCCGAGGTCGCGTTCCTTGGCCTCGTTGGCATAGGTGACCCAGCCGGCGGCGAGGACGGCGGACGCGCCGGGGACGTTGGTGACGCGGTTGGCGACGTGGCCGCCGGTGCAGGACTCGGCAAGGGCGAGGCGCAGGCTGCGGGCGGCGCAGGCCTCGACGAGCGCCTTTTCCAGCGTGTCGTCCTCGACGCCGAAGACGAACTCGCCAGCCGCCGCGCGCGTGCGCCGCTCGGCCTCGGCGACGACCTCGCGGGCATCCGGCCCGCGGGCGACGAAGCGGACGTCCACCTCGCCCACGCGTGCGCAGAAGCCCAGGTCCATGCCGTGGGCGACGAGGTCGCGCAGGGGCTCGTCGAGCCGTTCCTCCATGTAGGACTCGCCGAGGCCTGTGGTCTTGAGCGTGCGGCAGGCGAAGGGCTCGCGAAGGGGGAAGAGGGCCTCGAGCCGTGGCAAGACCTCGTCCGTGAACATGGGACGCAGCTCGCGTGGGGGGCCGGGCAACATGACGAGCCAGCTTGCCGCTCCGCCCGGGCGGAGCGGGTTGGGCTCGAGCCACAGCGCCAGGCCCGGGGCGGTGCCGTGCCGGTTGACGAGGACCTCCGCGCCCTCGGGCACCATGGCCTCGACGCGGGTGCGCTCCGGGACGGGACGTCCGCGTCCCTCGAAGTAGGCTCGGATTTGTCGTTCGACGTCCGGTTGATGTTCCAGGCGCCGGCCGAGCAAGCCGGCGACGAGGTCCCGGGTGCGGTCGTCGCAGGTGGGCCCGAGGCCGCCGGTGACGATCACCCAATCGGCCCGGGACAATCCCTCGCGCACGGCGGCCACGAGGGCCTCCG
>JBJSZF010000566.1:0-4800 GCA_046090125.1 Verrucomicrobiota bacterium | reverse complement strand
GATGTTCGTGCTGCTCAAGGACAGGTCGATCACCGGCGTCGGGAACGTCGGGGTAATGTCCGCGTCTACTAACATGACATGATACGTGGCCACCAACTCCACCGTCGTCGGCGTGCCTGGAGGATCACCCGGGTTCGCGGGAGGCGGCGGCGGCAGCTCGACGGAGGTCGTGTTCGTGAAGGTCGTGGAAAGGAGCGTCACCGTGCCCGCCATGCGCTGCACCTTGGACTGGAAGACCCCGCTCAAGTCCATGTTGCCCGACTTCGTCGCCAAGTTGGCGTCGATGAAGGGAGCATCGATCGACGCGTTCTTGGTCGAGATGAGGTCACGGGTGCGAAGGATCACAGGACCTTGGCCGCGGATGCGTGCCCGCTCCAGGTTCAACTCGTCCGCGTCGATCACCAATCGGCCCACGTTGTTCGTGGGCGAGATGTCAGGGATGGACGGGCTTACAGGAACACGACCAGAGCCAAACGAAAGGTCCATCCGGTAGGCCATGTAGCCATTGGTCGAAATCTGGTTCGTGTACGGAATCGGGTTGGTGAGTCCGGGTCCCGTCCAGGCGGTGAGCAAGTCGCGACGCATGGCGAACTGGCCCGTAGGAGCAACCCCGAGCAACGCCGGGCGCAACGTACCGAAGAAGTTGCTCAAGGCCGTGTTGAAGGCGTTGGTGTTGGCAGTGTTCGCCGCCGTGAAGGGACTGGGTACATTTCGCGTCGTCGCCCGAGACACCGTCAGGTTGGTAGGACGCGACGCGATTCCCGTCAGGCGGTTCGTCAGGTAAATCGCCTGTTGGTCCGGGCCAAAGCTATTGACGAAGATGAGGCTCACTGCGTCATCGGAGCCGGTGATGTTGTTCGAGGAGACGCCCGTGATGCGAAGCGTGACCAACGGGAAGGGATACTGAGCGCCCGGGAGGGGAGCGATGGCCGCGTCCACCAAGAGATTCGTCGAGGCCCTTCGGACCATGACGATGGTGAACGATTGGTTCGTGGCCGGGTTCGTCGCGCTGGCAGAGGCTGCGTCGGGGGCCGCTGTGCTCCAGACAAATGGGATGATGTCGCGGTTGAGGCGGTTGGTGCCAGCGCCCCATTGGAACACGAAGGGCCTGCCGCCGGTGCCGTCAGCGTTGACCACGATGGACTCGTTGCCCACAGGGTACCGGGCGAGGCTCGTGACGTTGGTCACGGCATTCGTCACCCCGGCGGACACCACGCGATTGGTGGTAAAGGCCAGCAATGTGCCGTATCGAAAGCCTGCAACCGAATAGCCCCAATGCACCTCGCTGGCGCCCGGGATCGGGTCAAAGCCACCATCGATGCCGGGATCGTCCGGGGTTTGGTCCGGCGGGGGGTTCACGCCGACGATGGAACGGGCGAGATCGACCTTCTTGCCGACGATGGCGACCTGCCCGCCCGCCGATCCAAACAGCGCGCCACGATTGATGATCGTGTCCGCGTAGATGTTGAGGTAGCTGTCGGGCGCGGACCGATAGGGGCTCGAAATCGAGTTGAGGATGGCATCGCGCTGGTCGGCAGTCTGTTGTCCCGCCGGCACGCGATTGATGAAGTTTTGGTAGGCGTTGCGGGCGCTGACCAACCCGTCCACGGCCTCGATGCGGCCGCTCGGGGCGTTCGAGAACACCAAGGAGGGCCTGCGGACACCATTGGCCCCAATGTATTGGAAGCGGATCCCGGGCTCGGCAAGGATGAGGCCGGAGTTGTAATAGTAATCGGTGGACTGGGTGTCGTAGGGGCCGAGAACGGGCGTGAGGGTCATGAAGCCGCGGTTGTCAAACACCGTGGCATCGATCTGAACCTCGTCCGGGACCGAGCCGACGTTGAGGTACAAGGGCGACGTCTGGGCCATCAACGATGACACCAGCGCCGGCGCGGCTGCGAGGAGGGCGAAAAGCGTTTTCATGCGTTGCATCTCAGTTGCCGCGAACGATGGACTCGATCATGCGAAGATTGGCCCGGCCGATGGGAAAGACGATCGGGGCATTGGTGCCGCCGTCGTAGGAGCCCCACATGAAGGAGGTGAATCCCTGTTCCTCCGTCAGGTTGTCGGTGGCGTTGCTGTTGAGCTCGGCCAGCCCAACCCGGGCGAAGTTGATCACGATGCCACCTTGAATCGTCCCGGGCCCCAAGGGCGCAACCTCGGAACCTGTGGTTGCGTTGTTCATGGAGTTGATCTGGCTGTTGTTCACGAAATTCTCTTCGCCGGTCCGTCGGACGGCGATCGGAACCGGAATGCCGGGATCGGCCGTTCCAAGGTCCCCGGCAGAAAAGATGATGTCCGGGGTCGTGAGCTGCCGCTCCACCGTCTGGTTGCGGAAATTGCCCGCCACGCCGTTGGTGGAATAGGTGTCGGTGTACCGCACCACGACGGGCCGCCTGAAGCTGGCCAAAAGCGGGTTGCCAACGTCGCCCCGCACCAAGCGGACCTTGTCCACCCCGCGGCGAACAGCCTGGTTGACCACGGTTCCAACCACGGTGTTGGTCCCGCCTCCAAACCCAACCCCATAGCTCGGAATCCAGCCATTGCCGCCCCCCCCGCTGGAGATGACGTCCACCGGGCTGATGCTCTTGGCCGTCGCTCCCGGAGGAAGCGTTTCGACCGCCACGGTGCCGGGGTGATACAGGAAGCGAAGCCCACCTACATCATCGCGGGTAAGGCCGGTGACGAAGGCACCCCGGGCAATCATCATGCGGTTGACGCGGTCATCCACGAGGGAGTTGGAGGCGCCATAGCCTGCGATCGACATGTTGGGCTCGTTGGGGTCCAAGGAAATCTCGGTGGCATCCCATTCATCGTCGCCAATCAGCCCAATCCGATACGTGTACAGCGTCTCGTTAACGAAGGAGCTGGGAAGCAGGGTGAACGGGTCGTAGTTCCTGCGGAGCGTCAGGAAGCTGCGAACGACGTCGTTCGGGCGGTTCACCTTGCGCAAGGTCCACGTGTAACGCTCCGGGCTGGTCAGCCCCAACTGGACGACCAACTCACCCAACGCCCATGTCTTCAGGTCCCACAATCGCAACCGCCGCGCCGTGTGGTTGATGCGAGAGGTGGTCAGCGGGAAGTCGGCAGGATTGATCTCGGAAGCCGGAGGCAGGTCGTTGAGGATCTTGATGGCCGCCTCGACGGCATCGATTCCCGGCTGCCCAAAAAAGTCAACGAACGTCTGGTCGAATCCGTACACCACGACGGGTTGGTTGAACCGGTATTGTTCGCCCGGGGTGACTGGCCCGCCGATGTCACCGGCTTGAAGGTAGCCCAAGTCCGCCGTCATCCACGGGGCCGTCGGGCCCACGAGCGAAAACGCTTGGGATGCGACAGGCATCAAGCCTGCCAAGGCGACCGCCGCGAGTTTCTTGGAAAGGAAGTTCATGTTCAGCGGATGCGATTGACGCGGAAGTAGCTGTTGGCGGAAATCCCGGGAGCGACCAAGGAGTCGGATTCCGCCGGGGCAAAGCGATATCCGCCGACATCCGACCACGTATTGAGGTCTTGGGACGATTGGATTTGGTACACGCCGCCCACCTTGGTCTTCCAGGTCAGCAACGTGCCTTGCTCGGTGGATCGAATCCCCACGGCGAGGTTGTCTGCGGGATCCTTGGGATTCGTGCCGCCCAGGAACTCATTGCGGTCGGTCACGCCGTCACCGTCGGAATCAACATGGGGCTTCGGCCACCCCAATGCCTGCGTGCCAAAATGGGTCGCCTGCCAGTCGTCCGGGAGACCGTCGTTGTTGGCATCCTTGCCCCACGACTTGCCCTCGCCCGCCGCAGACCACTCGGAGCGGCGGCCGTCGGGAAGAACATAGGCCACCTGAACCTTGTGAACCGACGATGGGAGGACGTCGGGCGATTCCCAGAACGCCTGGGTGGTCTGGAAGATTTGGGTGTCGTCGAGTGCCACCTCGTAGCGGGCGATCTCAACGCCCTGAACGGGGGCCCAAGTCGCCTTCACTTGCCATGAGGAAAGCCCGGAAACAATCGGGGCGGGAAGCGCAGCCAGCGGCTGAGCCACGGCGGCGAATCGTTGCACGGCGATCTCCATGCCGTCGTCGATCCCTCGCCAATCCGTCCATGCCGAAACGAAGGTGCCGTCCGGCGTGACGGCAACGGTGGGATGAAGCTGTTCCTCGGCGGTGACGCTATTGACCACGAAGGAGCCGCCTTGCGGGAGGCCCTGCTTGCTCAACACGCGGGCTCCAACGCCCGGGCCGGATCCATCCATTTGGGTGGAGGACCAAACGGCCATCACGTCGTTGCTGGAAACCGCGAATCGGACGTTGGTTTGGTCGCCCTTGGTTTGGTCGGACAACCGGGCCTCGTTGCCCAACGGGGTGCCTTGGGCATCAAAGCGCCGGAAGAAGGTCGTCCAACGGGGGCGGTCCTTGACGGTCAGCAACGCGAGGGGTGCCTCGGGATCTTGGATGTGGGACCATGCAATCCAAGTCTCGTTGCCGACGGTTGCCATGGCGGGCATCGACGCGGGCTCAACGCCGACGTTGGCGCGGGCGATGGATCCAACCGGGGTTCCGTCAGCCAAGAATCGGCGAAAGTAGATGTCGGAGCGCTCGGCGCCGGTTTGCTGCTCGGAGACCCAAGCCAAGGCGAAGCCGCCCGGGGTGGGCGTCACGGCCGGTGAGCGTTGGTTTCCCAGCGTGTACTCATTGGCAAGGGCAACCGCTCCCTGCGCGGCGCCATTCCGGTCAATCCGCTGGACGGCAACGCCCGCCATGTCGCCATCCAAGCCTTGCGAGGTCCAAACAATCACGGCACCCCCATTGGG
>JBJSZF010000565.1:0-3030 GCA_046090125.1 Verrucomicrobiota bacterium | reverse complement strand
GACGGCGATCACCCAAGCAAGCACGATCACTTCCGGCGCTCGAATGAACCTTGCCGTCATGGCCGATGGAACACCTCCGTTCCAGTACCAATGGTATCGCAACGGAAGCTTAATCCCCGGGGCCAATGATCCCCTCTTGCGGCTTAGCAATGCCGACGTCGCCGACGCCGGGAGCTACACCGTCCGAATCTCCAATGGCTACGGGACGACGACCAGCTCGGGCATCCCGCTTACGATCGTGCCCTTGGGGCTAGCGATGGAATCCCCCGACACGCTGCGAGTGACGTGCGCCCCGAACCAGCGCGTGCGCGTGGAGGTGTCGTCGGACCTGAAGACCTGGGCGGCACTGGTGTCCCAGGCGGTGGGGCCCGACGGCGTCCTCCGTGCCAAGACGAGCGTCGGGACCGTGTCCCATGCGTTCTATCGGGTGGTTTTGGAATAGGCCCGGGCATCCTGGCCCAAGCTTCTTCAATGAACGGCTGGCGAACGTTCCCGCAGGTCCCGCGCCACACACGCTGCGCTGGATGGCCGGCACCATGGCCGAACCAGCAACCGGTCCCTCACGGCCCCGTCTTCGGGGGCAGTTGCTGGAGCCATGCGAGGGACTCGCGTTGCCACGCGTCCCAGGACGGGCCCTTGTAGCCGTTGAGGCCATGGCCGCCATCGGGCAGCTCCAGCAGGCGGACGGGGACGCCCTGGGCCTTGCAGGCGGATTGGTACCGTCGGCTGTGCTCGATCACCACGCCCGTGTCGTCGATGGCATGGGCCAGGAAGGTGGGCGGCGTGCGCCGCGTGACCTGGCGTTCGCAGGAGAATCGCTCCACCAAGACGGGGGTCTCCCAGTCGCCGAACAGGTTGCGTCGGATGCCGGCGTGGGTCAGCGCGTCCATCGAGATCACGGGATACACGAGGATGGCGAAGTCCGGGCGCGAGGACGCGCGGGTCACGGGGTCCGGCGACGCGGCCGGGGTCGATTCGAGGAGCGTGCTGGCCGTGGCGGCCAGGTGGCCCCCGGCGGAGAAGCCCATGATGCCCACCTTGCCGGGGTCGCCCTTCCACCCGGGGGCACGCTGCCGGGCCCATTGGATGGCGCGGCGGGCGTCGAGGAGGGGCACCTCGGGGCGTCCGGCAGGCAGCCGATACTCCAGCACCACGCCGGTGATGCCATGGCGGTTCAACCATTCGGCAATCCCATGGCCCTCGGCCCCCGTCACCTGCATCGCATAGCCGCCGCCCGGGCAGATGACGACGGTCGCACCCTGTGGCTTGGGCGAGGGATGGACGGTCACGTAGGCCTGGCCGTTGGTGTCGGTCCCGCCGGAGCCGTTGGGCGGCGGGCCGTCCCAGAGCGGGAGCCGCTGGGGCTTGGGGGTGGATTGGGCCAGGAGCAGCGCCGGGAACAGGAGGGCGCTGCACGCTGCGAGGAGGGAAACGGGAACCGGCAGGCGCATGGGCGAGGCTGGACGGCCCGACGCGCGCAAGGCAAGCCGCCGGAGGCTCACGTCGGCCCGGTGGCACCCTTCCTCGGCCGGAAACGGTAATGGCTCACATGCCATTCGTTGCCGTCCCGGAAGTTCCACAGCTCGGCGCACGCCATGAAGAACACGCGCCAATACACCCACCACCGCGTCTCCTCGGAGGCCCCGTAGGTGTCGCGCAGGATGGAGCGCACCTCGGGCTCGTGGGCGTCCATGTTGGCCAGCCATTGGTTGGCCGTCCGACCGTAGTGCCGTCCGTTCACCACCCAATGTTCCTCCAGCAGCAGGTCATCCTGGAAGTACAGCAACAGGTCGTCGCTCGGCATGATGCCGCCCGTGAAGAAGTACCGGGACATCCAGTCCGTCTCGTCGCGGGCGATGAAGTGATAGGCGAACCGGTGGTGGGTGAAGATGTGGACGAAGAGGCGGCCATCGGGCCGGAGCCAGCGGCCGATGCGCGCGAGCAGCCGCCGGTAGTTCTTCATGTGCTCGAACATCTCGACCGAGACGACGCGGTCGAAGCGGTCCTGGCATGGGCCGCCGTTGGCGGGCTCCCCGAAGGCGAGGGGCGGCTCGAACTCGTTCATGTCCCGGGTGATCACCTGGACGTTGCGAAGCCCGCGCCGGGCCGCCTCGGCGTCGATGTGGAGCTTTTGGGTCCGCGAGTTGGACACGGCGGTGACGCGGGCGTTGGGGAAGCGCGACGCCATCCAGAGCGTCAACGAGCCCCAGCCGCAGCCGAGCTCGAGGATGTCTTGCCCGTCGGCGATGCCCGCGCGGCGACAGGTGAGGTCGAGCATGGCCTCCTCCCCCTGCGCGAGCGTCTCGGTGAACGTCGTGTAATGGCCGCTGGAATACTTCAGGTTCGGCCCCAGGCAGAGCTGGTAGAAGCGCGTGGGCACCTCGTAGTGCTGCTCGTTGGCCGCCGCCGTCTCGACCGCGATGGGCGCCTCGCGCAGCTCGGCCACCATCCGGAGCAGCCGCGCCCGCCGGGCCTCCACCTCCCCGGCGTCCTCGTCGCGCAACCGCTGGCGCAACAGGCGGCGGATGCCCAACCGCAGCACCGGGTCCGGGAACACGTCGCGGGTGAGGAGGAAGTCGATCATGGGGCTGGGGTCGTCTTGCGGGGCCAGGGAAAGAAGGCGCTGGTGGACCGTTGGTAGCGGCGATAGGCGTCGCCCTTGGACTCGACGGACAAGGCCTCGGTCATGGGGATGCCGGTGACGTTGACGAGGAAGTGGTACATGAGCGCCGGCGAGAGCCACGCGGCCCAGCCCCACGCGGAACCGCCCGCGAACAGCGCATACCCCACCCACACGAGCCACTCGAAGAAGTAGTTGGGATGCCGCGACCAACGCCACAGGCCCGCCTCGCACACCTTGCCCCGGTTCGACGGTTGGCCCCGAAACGACGCCAACTGCCGGTCCGCAACCGCCTCGCCCGCGATCCCAACCGCCCACAGGACGAGGCCCGCGACGCCCGACCATCCCAATCCCGCCGGGCCGCCGCGCGGCGAGGCATCCAGGCACACCCACGCCACCGGCCAGGCCAA
>JBJSZF010000564.1:0-2116 GCA_046090125.1 Verrucomicrobiota bacterium | reverse complement strand
GGCCTTGAAGACGTCGGGTTGAACGGTGCCCTCCTGGACGAGCCACGCGAGGGTGCGGCGGCGGTCTGGGGCGATGGCGGTGCGGGTGGAGACGATGGACTCGGCGAGGGGGAGGTCGATGCCGGGGACTTGGGAGAGGGCGACGGCGGAGGCGGTGTTGACGTTGAGGAGGGAGGGTTGGGAGCCGGCGGGTCGTGACGTGAAAAGGTCGAGGACGACGGCGAGGTTTTCCGAGTTGATGCCGGAGGGGACGGTGACGTCGGAGCCTTGGGCGTCCTTGACGGTGAGGGATGCGTCGAGGACGGCGGCGGGGTGGGAGAGGAGGGTGCGCGATGCGCGCAGGGCGGCGACGTAGTTGGTGAAGCCTTCGGGAAGGGAGTCGGGCGGCAAGGGCGATGCCGGGTCGTCGATGCGGCAACGGGGTCGGCGGGCGAGGGTGAGGTCGGGATCGGGGTGGGGATCGGGAGGGACAAAGGCTGCGGCCATGGCGGCTCCGAGGGTGGTGGAGGCGTCGCCGGGTTTTTGGGCGAGGGAGGCGTCGTCGCACAGCCCGAAGCGGACGGGCGCGAGGGAGTCGGGTGGGGCGGGTGCGAGGACGGAGAAGAACCATTGTTGGGCGCCGTCATCGTGGACGAGCTGGTGCTTGAAGCGTTCGGGGTTGTCTTGCCAATCGGGCTCGGGTCCGCCGGCCGTGGGGGCGACGCGAAGGACCTCATGGATGCCGGAGAGGGCGGTGGCCCATGCCTGCTCGGAGGCGGCACTGGCATGGGAGGCGGCCTCGTCGGCGGTGGCCTGGAAGAGGAGGCTGGCCGAGACCATGGAGAGGAGGAAGACGAAGACGAGGACGGCGAGGAGGGCGAAGGCGGAGCGGTGGGGGGAGGGAGGGCGCGTGATCATGGTGCGGCCTCCGCAGGGGTGGATGGGAGTTCGGGAAGGTTGTTGGTGGGTTGGGGGCGTTGGCCGGCCGGGAGGAAGACGACGCGTGTGAAGCGTTCGTGGGGGTAGGCCTCGGGCGGCAGGTCATTGGGGAGGGGTTCGAGTCCGAGGGTGACCTCGATGCCTTGGGGAGGGGCGGCGGCGAACCATGAGTCCTGCCAATCGGCTCCGTTCCAGTACCGAAGGAGGAGGAAGCGAACGGGCAGCAAGGGCGAGCCTTGGGCGGGCGGGGGAGCGGGGGCGTTGGTCGGATCCGGAGGTGCGGAGGAAAGGGCTTGGGAGAGGGGGTCGGATGACGGGGCGCCGTCGGGGCTTGCGGGGTCGAGGGCGAGGGCGAGGGGGGCTGGATTGGTGGCGGTGGACGGGTTGGGGGAGCCGGAGGTTTGCGGGGCGAGGGGCTGGGTGCGGCGCGAGATGCCTTGGACGACGAGGTTGGTGCCGTCTTGCTGGATGAGGGTGGAGAGGAAGACGGATTCGAGCGGGGCGCGTGGTGGGTTGGGTGCGAGGTTGGTGAGGGCGGCGGTGGCGGGGGAATCGGGCGGCGGTGCGAAGCGTGCGAACTCCAGGGAGGCGGGTCCGCCGATGAAGGAGCGCCCGGGAACGGGGACGGCGGCGCGGAGGTCGGCGGCGAGTTGGTCGAGGACGAGGCGCAGGGCGGCGAGCTGCGTGGAGGAGGCGAGGATGTCGGCGCGGAGCTGCGTGGCTTGGCGGTAGAAGAAGAGCGCGGCGAGAAGGAGGGCGGTGGCGACGCCGACGGCGAGGAGGACCTCGATGAGGGTGAAGGCGGCGGGGCTGGGGTTGGCCACGAGGGCCCTGCGATGGCGCGGGTCGCGGTTCATGGCGCGAGGGAGGCCTCGGGGCCGGGGACGTTGAGGGCCGCGACGGGGGCGAGGCGCAAGGAGAGGCGTTGGACGACGGGCTCGGATCGATGGCGGACGATGACCTGGACGTGTTCGAGGGGTTGGGAGCCGGAGAAGTCAGGCGGCGCGTCGTGGGGGGCGACCTCGACGGACCAAGCGTCGTGGGGTGCGGGAAGGGGTTGGGCGGGCGCGGGGGTGGAGGGACGGGAACCGAGCTGGATTTCGGCGAGGGCGGACGCGGCGAGGTTGGAGGCGTGGAGATGGAGGCGTTGGCGGTCGAGGGAACGGAGGGAGGCGTTGAGGGAGGCGGTGACGATGGC
>JBJSZF010000563.1:0-2761 GCA_046090125.1 Verrucomicrobiota bacterium | reverse complement strand
CAGCGAGCGGCGAATGGCGAGCGGCGAATGGCGAATGGCGAGCGGCGAATGGCGAATGGCGAATGACGAATGGCGGGGAGGGGGCGGGTTCGGGCGTGGGAAGGAGGGGGTAGGGCGCGGTCGTGATGCGGTCCAAGGCGTGCACGGGGCGTTGCGATGGGTGCACGAAGGGTTGCAACGACGACACGACGCGTCGTAACGACGGCACGAAGGGCCGCGGACGGCGCACGAGGCGTCGCAACGACGGCATGAAGGGTTGCAACGACCGCACGACGCGTCGCAAGGGGTGCACGAAGGGCCGCAAGGGATGCACGAGGCGTCGCGACGAGAGCACGATGGGCCGCAACGACCGCACGATGGGCCGCAACGACCGCACGATGCGTCGCAACGACCGCACGATGCGTCGCAACGGGTGCACGATGCGTCGCAACGGGTGCACGATGCGTCGCAACGGGTGCACGATGCGTCGCAATGAGAGCACGATGGGCCGCAACGAGAGCACGAAGCGTCGCAATGACGGTACGAAGGGCCGCGGCGGGTACACGAGTCGTCGCAACGGGTGCACGAGGGGTTGCTCGGATCATTTGGGGTCCTACGTGTCATCCGCGTCTCCGTGAGAGGCCCTTCCCAAACCTCCGCGAGGCCTGGCCAGGGGGCGTCTCACGGAGGCGCAGCGAACACGGGGCGGGAACGAACCCCGCAACTCGGGCCATCCGACGGGGCTGGCACCCCTCCGGGGTGCGGGAGGTTTTGTGGGGTGCCGGGTTCCGGTGGTGTCGCTTCGCTCAACCACCGGCTACAGGCTCGCATCCCTCCGGGATGCATTTTGGGGTGCGCCCGTGGACGGGCGCGCTCCCGGCGCACACCCGGCATCCCTCCCGGCGTCCCTCCCGGTGTCCCTCCGCTCGCCGCTCGCCGCTCACCGCTCACCGCTCACCGCTCACCGCTCGCCGCTCGCCGCTCCCCCCGCGGCATCTGCGGAACAACACAAGCGAGGGCGACCGGCCTGATGCACGTGCGGTGCCTCCGAGCGGCAGGGGGCCACGTCGGACAAGACCGGGACGGTCTTGCTACCTTCCTTGGAGCGATGGGGGTCAGGCTTGCCGCCGCAGGCCGCGCAGGAGCAAGGTCGGACCGTGATGGCCCCGTCCATGAAGCGACTGAGATACCCCTCGAACCGGCTGCCATCCTCCGAGAACCGAAAACCCTCGCCCTCCCGCCCACCCCAACCCTGACCCCGCCTCCCGCCCCCCGCTCCCCGCCCCCCTTCCCATGAAACCCATCGCGTTCCCTCTCCTCGTCCTTCTCGCCGCCCCTGCCCTCGTTGCCGCCGATCCCTTGCCCGCGCTCGAGCAATGGCCCGCGTGGCGCGGGCCCGTGGCCAACGGAACGTCACCCACCGCGCGTCCGCCCGTTCAATGGTCCGAGACCAACCACATCCGGTGGAAGGTCGCCGTTCCGGGCCATGGCTCCGCATCGCCCGTCGTGTGGGGCCAGCACGTGTTCGTCCTGACCGCCATCCCGGCCGAGGCCGGCGCCACCAACGCGGAGCCGGCCGATCCCAAGCCCGAGGCGCAACCCGATGGGGAACGTCGTCCCCGCGGCCGACGGGGCGGGCGCGGCGGCGGTGGCGGGGGTGGCGGGGGCATGACGGAATCGCCCGGCGGCCCGCAACGGTTCGTGGTCCTGTGCCTCGACCGCGCCACGGGCAAGACGACGTGGGAAACCACGGCCCGCACCGTCCTGCCGCACGAGGGCCATCACAAGGACCACGGCTACGCGTCGGCGTCGCCCGTGACGGACGGCGAGCATGTGATTGCGTCGTTTGGATCCCGGGGCGTGTACGGGCTCGACATGAAGGGGCGCGTGCTGTGGAGCAAGGACCTGGGCCGGATGCAGACGCGCAACGGGTTCGGCGAGGGCAGCTCGCCGGCGTTGAGCGGCAACACGGTGGTCATCCTCTGGGACCACGAGGGCGACGACTTCATCGTGGCGCTCGACAAGCGGGACGGGCGCGAGCTGTGGCGACGCCAACGCGACGAGCCCACCGGCTGGTGCACGCCCCTGGTCGTCGAGCACGACGGCCGCCGCCAAGTCGTGGTCAATGGGACGAACAAGGCGCGCTCGTATGACCTGGAGACCGGCGACCTCGTCTGGGAGGCCGGCGGCCAAACCGTGAACGCCATCCCGTCCGTCGTCTCGGGCCATGGACGCGTGTACGTCACCAGCGGCTATCGCGGGGCCGCGCTCCAGGCCATCCAGCTCGGGCGCAAGGGCGACCTGACGTCCACCGACGCCATCGCATGGAGCCACGGCAAGGGGACGCCCTACGTGCCCTCGCCGCTCCTGGCCGGCGATTGGCTGTACCTTTATTCCGGCAACAGCAGCATCCTCTCCATCTTCGATGCCAAGGCCGGCAAGCCCGTGCTCGACATGGCCCGCGTCGAGGGCCTCGGCGGCGTCTATGCGTCGCCCGTGGCCGCCGATGGACGCGTGTACCTGGTCGGACGCGACGGCGTCACCGTGGTGGCCAAGCTCGGGCCCACGCTCGACGTCCTCGCACGCAACACGCTGGACGATGGCTTCGACGCTTCGCCGGCGTTGGTGGGGGGCGACCTGCTCCTGCGTGGGCGGAAGCACCTGTATTGCATCGGGCAGTAGGGGCGGGAAGGGGGAAGCGAGCGGCGAGCGGCGAGCGGCGGGAAGCGAATGGCGAATGGCGGGAAGGGGATAGGGCGGGAGAACGGTCAGGAGGCACGCC
>JBJSZF010000562.1:0-2055 GCA_046090125.1 Verrucomicrobiota bacterium | reverse complement strand
GGCCTGTACCTCGCGCGCCAGCTCATGCAGCGCATGGGCGGCGACGCGCGCTTCGAGCCCATGTCCACGGGCTTCCTGGCCATCCTCACGTTCCAAGGGGAGCCCGCCCATGGCTGACCGCGCCCCCACGCCGCTCCTGCTGGTCGAGGACGACCCCAACCTCGGAGCCACCCTGTGCGAGCGGCTCCAGTCGGCCGGCTACCGCGTCGTGCTGGCCCGATCCCTGCGCGAGGCTCGACGCGAGCTCGCCCTCGACGCCTTCGCCCTCGTCATTCTCGACGTCGGGCTCCCGGATGGTTCCGGGTTCGACCTCGCCCCCGAGATCCGGGCGGCCGCGCCCGCCACGGGCGTCGTGTTCCTGACCGCGCAGGGCGACCCCGAACGACGCGTCCAGGGACTGGCGCTGGGGGCGGAGGACTACGTCGTGAAGCCGTTCCTCCTCAAGGAGCTGGTGCTGCGAATCGAGAACGCCCTCCGACGACGCCGCCACTTCGAGTCGGTCCCGGACCCCCTCCGCATCGGCGAGGCCTCCGTCCACTTCGGGGCCCTCAGGGTCGAGCGCCAGGGGCGAAGCCTCCCCCTCGGCCCGCGCGAGGCCGCCCTCCTTCGCTTCCTGGCCGCGCGCCGGGGCAACGCCGTCACACGGGACGAAATCCTCGACGAGGTCTGGTCCCGCGACGAGTACCCCACCCCGCGAACCGTGGACAACTTCGTGCTCAAGCTGCGGCGCGTCCTCGAGTCGGACCCCGAGAAGCCCGCGATCCTCCGCACCGTGTGGGGCGTGGGTTACCAGCTTGAGATTCCCGCGACCCGGTGAACCGTGCGCACCGATGAGGTTGAAGCTTTCGTTGAACCACTTGATGGGGACCGATCACAAAAAGCAGAACATGAACAAGACATCGACACTGCTGGGCGCCGCGTTGGCCGCGCTCGCATCCACCCACGCACTGGCCGACACCAGCACGTTTGCCGTGCCGGAATACCGGGGCCTTCCCGGGGCCAACTCCGGCGGATGGGAACGCCTCACCGTCGGGTTTGGCCAACCGGGCAACGTGCCGGACCTGCCCAGCACCCTGACCGGGGCCACGCTCGTCCAGACCGTGCCCGGGGCCATCGCGACCGGCGGCGGCAACATTTACCAAGGAGCCGGGGCCGCCGCGTACCAAGTCAGCTACAACCCTGGCGAGGCCGTCGGCCTCGTGACCTTCCAGATGCGCACCCTGGGCACCGAGCTGGACTACGCCTCCGTGCGCCTCGCCTACGACGTCGGGGCCGGCATCCAGTTCCTGGCCCCAGCCGGCCGCATCGAGCTGGAGCGCGGGCCCTCCCAGGGTTTCCCCGGGTTCAACGTCACCAGCCGCTGGGACTGGAACCTCACCGGCACCGGAGCCACCAGCTACCGCATCGAGATGACCGCCACCGGCCCCCACCAAAGCCTCGACTCCGCCATGCTCGACTCCGCCAAGGTGGGCGTCGTCCCCGAGCCCTCCACCTGGGCCCTCCTCGCCGCCGGAGCCGCCCTCGTCGCCTGGCGCATGCCCGCGCGCCGTCGGTTGGCCATCGCGGGCACGGCCCCATGCCGATGGGCGCCGATGTCTCGGACGGCGGCGGGCGGCTCATGTCCCCCGTAAACCCAAGAACGTCGGTGCCCACCTGGTTTTCCGCCGCCCGCCCCTGCACGCCACGGGACCTTCAATCGGCGGTGAACACGGGTCGAAGCCGGCCCTTTGCAGGAACGCCCGCCTACCCTCCCACGATGCCGCGCTGGAGGTCGGGGCGGTCGGACTTGCGGTGCCAGGGCAGGCGCTTGAGCCACAGGCGAAGCGCCTGCCAATGGATCAGGGTGATCGTGCGCAACGTCACCAGCGGGTAACGCCACAGCATCCGCCGCAACGCCCCGTCCGTCAGCGGCACGCGCGTCCCCGTCAACGTGCTGATCAACACCGTCCTGCCCTCCGCATCCACGTCGTTCACGCCCACCACGAGCCGCTCGCCCGGGTCCTCCAGCCGAAAGTCGAAGCTCAGGTCCAACGCGCTGAACGGCGACACGTAGAA
>JBJSZF010000561.1:0-2068 GCA_046090125.1 Verrucomicrobiota bacterium | reverse complement strand
GCGGTGTTTGCCGAGACCCAGGAACGATTCCACACCCTGCAACGGTTTGCAGAGCAGGAGGTGCCCGTCGCCACGCCCGAAGGATTGATCCTGCTGAAGCTGTATGCCTTGCCCTCCCTGTATCGGCAGGGACGCTTTGATCGCGTGACCGTGTTCGAGGGTGACATTGCCAGCCTCATGCAGCGGCACCGCCCCAACCTCGATCCGTTGTTCAGGTTGTTGGTTGACCACCTTGCGCCCGGCGACGTGCAGGAACTCAAGGGCATCGTGCGAGACATCGAGGCTCGGATTGCCCGCTTCGAGGGCCTGCAGGGACCCCAGGTCGCATAGCCCAAGACCCCGTCACGCAACCGTCACGCAACCGTCACGCGGTCCGGAACAGGTCCTTGTGCACGCGTTCGCGCTCGCGCTGGATCTGCTCGTCCGTGGCACCCAGTTGCTCCATCAGGTAGTCCGCCATCGACAACGCCACCTCGCCCTCGCTGGAGAAGATGGCGTCCGCACCCGCCTCGCGCAGCGGCCCGGACTCGGCCAGGTACACGGCGCGGGTGAGGATGCGCACCTTCGGGTTCAGGTCGCGTGCCGCCCGGATGATGGCCTTGGCCTCGGCCGTCGGGCTGGAGATCACCAGCCCCGCCGCATCCTCCAGCCGCGCGACCCGCAGGATCTCTGGTTGCCCCGCGTCACCGGCTAAACATCAACGGCGATGAACTCGGGGCCGCATCCTCCCCGCAGCGGAACTTGGGCATGGAACATGCGAGGATCCCTCGGCACGGGAGTCGTGCGAAGGCGTTCTCATTCCGGCGAAGCCGTCCCACGCGCTTGCTGCAGACGGGAACCCCTTCAAACACCTCGATGCGCCGCAGCGGTTTCCGGCGAGTTGTTCCAACCATCATCGGGCCGTGCTTTTCAACGCCGCGCGTCGCGCACCGGACGGCCTCGGGGGCTGGGTTCCACCCAGGCGTCGGCTCTAGCAGCGTGTACCCATCGCTCCCCGCCTCCCACTCCTCACTGCGGCGCGTCCGTGGCCACGCCGTCGGCCTCGTGCGCCGCCAGCTCGCGTTCGCGGGCGGCGAAGGTGCGCCGGGTCTTGTCGATGGCGTACTTGCCCAGCACGAGCCGCAAGGGGGCTTGGCCGGACTGGACCATCCGCACGATCAGCGCGGCGGCGCGGTGCGGGTCGCCCGGTTGCTTGCCGTCGATCTTGCCCAGGTATTGGCCGAAGCGCCCGGCCGTGGCCGCGTACTCCGGCAACGTCGCCGCCGCGCGCGCCATGGAACGGCCGATGAAGTCGGTCCGGAACGGGCCCGGCTCCACCAGGGTGACGTGGATGCCCAGGGCGCGGGTTTCCTGCGCGAGGGATTCCATGACGCTCGAGATCGCGGCCTTGGCGGCGCCGTAGATGCCAAAGCCCGCGTAGTTCCCGATGGCGGCGGCCGCCCCCATCTGCACGACATGCCCGGACTTGCGGGCGCGGAAGTGCGGGAGGACGGCCTGGAGGACCGCAAGCTGACCGAAGAAGTTCAGCTCCATGCATGCGCGCGCCTCCGCCTCGGAACATTCCTCCACGGCCCCCAGCAGGCCGCGCCCGGCGTTGTTCACCAGCACGTCAATCCGACCCGCCCGATCCAGCGCCTCGCGTACCGCCTCGGACGCCGCGCCCGGCCGCGTCACGTCCAGCGCCAACGCATGGCACTGGTCCGGCGCACGGCTCGCCAGGTCCTCAAGGGACTCGGGTTGGCGCGCCGTCGCGACGACGACGTCGCCGCCGGAGATGATGGCCTCGGCGAGCGCGCGCCCGAACCCCGTGGAGGCCCCGGTCACGAGCCAGGTGCGTGGTGTGGAATCCGACATGGCCCCCGAAGTGCCATGGAATCGCGCCCGCGCAAGGAACGAGGCCCTCGCGACGCGCGATTTGTTTGTGCAGCGGCGCGGCCCGCCGGTCGAAGGCATCGAAAGGACACAGCAAGGCCATGCCGCTCTACGAGTACGTCTGCAAGAAGTGCGGGAGGAAGTTCAGCGAGGTGCTCTCCATCCGCGACCACGACACCAAGAAGATCGAGTGCCC
>JBJSZF010000560.1:0-2092 GCA_046090125.1 Verrucomicrobiota bacterium | reverse complement strand
GTGGGTGCAGGAGGAGATGTGGAAGGGCGGCAAGGACAACATCCTCCCCTTGGCGGGCACCGTCTCCCAGGGCCCGAGCGGGCTCGCCTTCTACCCGGGCACCGGCCTCGGCGACGCATGGCGCGGGAAATTCCTGCACTGCGACTTCCCCGGCGGGGTTTGGTCCTTCGACGTGCGGCCGCGCGGCGCATCCTTTGAGGTGGGCCGCCGCGACAAGTTCGTGTGGGGCTGCTGGCCCACGGACGTGGACTTTGGCCCGGATGGATCGGTGTACGTGCTCGACTGGGTGGCGGGATGGGGCCAGCCCATGAAGGGCCGCATCTATCGCATCCAGCCGACGGCGGAACGCGCGCCGGGCGAGGCCGCTGTCGTGGCCGAGGTTCGGCGGCTGCTTTCGGAGGGCATGGGCGGAAGGTCGCCCAAGGAGCTGCTCGGGCTGCTGGGGCACGCGGACCGGCGCGTGCGGATGGAGGCCCAGTTCGACTTGGCTCGTCGCGGCCGCGCGTCGGTTCGCCCGCTCTCGATGGTGGCACGCGAGCCCGGGTCGTCCCTCGCGCGGCGTCATGCTTTGTGGGCGCTGGGGCAGGTGTTGCGGCGCGAGCCCGATCCGGCGGCCCGGGCCGAGCCCTGCGACGACGTGCTCCCGCTGTTGTTGGACGCGGACCCCGTGGTGCAAGGGGCGGCGGCGGAACTGGCGGGGGATCTCGCCTGGGTGCACGCGGACGGCTTGCTGGCTCGCTTGGCCACCAAGGCAAGCCCGCGCGTCCGCTTCAAGGCGGCGATGGCACTCGGCTCCCTGCAAGGCGCGGCCCTCGCCCGCAACGCGGAGTCGGCCCGGCGCGCCGTGAACCTCCTCTCGGATCGCGCGGCAACCCGGGACGCCGCCGGGCTGGTCAACCTCGGCTCCGAGTTGCGTCATGGCCTGGAGTCCACGACGGCCATGGCCGCCGGTGCGGACGGCTCCGACCCGTTCCTCATGCACGCGGTGGTGCGGCATGGGCTGCGGTTCGAGAAGGCCCAGGCCGCCGAGGGAGGGGCGCAGGCCGCGCCCAGCCCGCAACTCGTCGCGCGCGCGCGGCATCCGAGCCCATCCGTTCGGCTGGCTGCGGCATGGACCCTGCGCGGGCTCCGGCATCCGTGGCTTACCAACCTCGTGTCCGACGCCGACGCACGCGTGGCCGCCGAGGCGTGCCGGGCCATTCATGACGTGCCGGTCGTGGAGGGCTATCCGGCGCTGGCGCTGTTGATCACGCGGGTGGACCTCGCCCCGTCGTTGCATGGGCGCGTGATCGACGCCGCCGCGCGCCTCGGCACGTCGTTGCACGCGCAAATGCTGGCCGCGTTCGCCAAGCGCAGGGATCCCCCGCCCGCATCCCGCGCCATGGCCCTGCGCGCCCTCGGCGACTGGGGCCGACCGCCCGTGCTCGACCGCGTCAACGGCCTGTGGCGCCCGGCGTTCTCGTCCGGCCGCGGCGAGTCGCTCGCCAAGACCGACCTCGCCGCCGACCTCGGCCGGTCCCTGTCGCACGCGGACGCCGTGGGAGCGCGGCGCGGCGTGGAGTCGGCGCGGCGTGCGTTCCTGAAGGTGGCGGACGAGATCCTGAACCCGATGACGCCGGACGAGCGGGGCGTGGTGGTGCCGGGTGGGCCGGCCCCGGCGCTGGTCCAAAGGGCGTTGGTGGACGCGGCGGCGGGGCTTCGGACGAAGGAGGCGGCGCAACCGTTGCTGGAACACTTCCAGTCCACGAACGCCCCGGCCGAGGTGCGGGCAGCGATCGTGGGCTTCTTGGCGGGCCTGCGGGCCTTGCAGGCTCCGGAGGCCATCCGTCTGGCGCTGGCGTCGGGGGACGCCGGGCTGCGGGCGGCGGCGTTGCCGCACCTTGGGTTGCTGGAGCCGGACGCGGCCTTGCCCGCACTGCGCGGGCTGGTGCAGGCGACCAACCCCGTGCCGGTGCGCCAGGCCGCGCTGGCGGCGTTGGCACGCATTGGGACGACGGATTCCGACGCGCTATTGATGCCGTGGTTGGCACAACTGGGCTCCGGCGCGTTGAACCCGGAGCTGGTGCTCGACGTCGTGTCGGCGGCGCGCGCC
>JBJSZF010000559.1:0-30375 GCA_046090125.1 Verrucomicrobiota bacterium | reverse complement strand
AGTCGGTGGAGAGGTGCTTGTCGTTGAAGACGGGGACGGAGCGGCCGCTTGCCTCGAAGACGCGGATCACCTCCTTGAAGAACTTGTACCGGGGATAAAGCGTCTGGCCGCGCTCGTTGCGCGGGTACTTGCCGTGCTCGCCGATGATGACCACCCCGTCCACCGCCAGCGTCTGGCCGCCGAGCGTCAACGCCTCCGCGATGGTCTTGTAGAGGGGCACCCCATGCCGCGCCGCCGTGCCCCGGGCAAGGTCCCCCTCGGGGAACTGGTCGATGTAGAGCGACACCAGGTCCACGTCGGGCCGGCGCCAGCCTCCCTCCCATGCGTAGCCCAGCAGGAAGCGGTCGATGAAGTGTTGCGCATGGGAATGGGTGCGAACCTCGGTGCCGATCAGCGCGATGCGCGGCCGGCGCGACGTCGATGCGGGGGAGGCTTGGGAGGGAAGGGTGGATGCGATCCCGGACGCCATCGTCGCCGCGCTGCCCGCGAGGAAGGTCCTTCGATTCATGCTCGTGCTCATGGGAACGAGAGGACGTTGACCGTTCCAGCACGTGCATTCCAAGCCCAACCTCCGGCCGGGGGGGCGGGGGACGGGGAGCGGGGAGCGGGGAGCGGGCAAAGTGGCAGGGCCGTCTCGGCCCTGCGTGATCCGGCGGACGCATTCTGGGGACGAGGCTCACGCCCGCCATTTCCGAGACACGACACTAGGCCAGGATGTCCTTCACCACGTCGCCGTGGACGTCCGTGAGGCGGTAGTCGCGGCCTTGGAAGCGGTAGGTGAGGCGGAGGTGGTCGATGCCGAACAGGTGCAGGATCGTCGCGTGGAGGTCGTGGACGTGGACGCGCTGGCCCACGGCATTGAAGCCGAAGTCGTCGGTGCCGCCGTGGACGACGCCCGGCTTGATGCCGCCGCCGGCCATCCAGATCGTGTAGCCGTGGGGGTGATGGTCGCGGCCGATTTGGTCGGGCTTGAGCGCCCCCTGCATCATGGGGGTCCTGCCGAACTCGCCGCCCCACAGCACGAGGGTTTCGTCGAGGAGGCCGCGTTGCTTGAGGTCCCGGATGAGCGCCACGGAAGGCTGGTCCGTTTCCAGGCAGCGCTTCTTGAGGTCGAAGACGAGGTTGCCGTCGGGGCCGCCGTGGTGGTCCCAGCCGCGGTGGTACAGTTGGACGAAGCGGACGCCGCGCTCGACGAGGCGGCGTGCGAGGAGGCAGTTGTTGGCGAAGGAGGCGCGGCCTGGGGTGGTGCCGTAGGCGGCGTGGACCTTGGGCGACTCGCCGGAGATGTCCATGACCTCGGGCACGCTCGTTTGCATGCGGTAGGCCATCTCGTAGGCGGCGATGCGGGTCTCGATCTCGGGGTCGCGCAGGAGGTCGTGCCGGGCGCGGTTGAGGTCGCGCAGCACGTCAAGCGACTCGCGTCGGCGCCGGGCTCCCATGCCGGGCGGGTTGCCGACGAACAGGACAGGGTCGCCTTGCGGGCGGAGCGCGACGCCTTGGTGGGCGGTGGGGAGGAAGCCGGAGCCCCACGAGGCGTTGGTGAGGGGTTGTCCGACGCCGGTCATGAGGACGACGAAGGCGGGGAGGTCCTTGCTTTCGCTTCCGAGGCCGTAGCTGAACCAGGAGCCCATGGCCGGGCGTCCGGCCAGTTGCGCGCCCGTGTTCATGAAGAGCGTCGCCGGGTCGTGGTTGAACGCCTCCGAGTAGAACCCCTGCACGAAGCACACGTCGTCCACGATGCCGGACAGGTGCGGCAACAGCTCGCTCAGCCACATGCCGGACTGGCCATGGCGTGCGAAGGCGTAGGGCGACGCGAGGAGGCGGGCATTCTTGCCAATCTGCGCGAGGCGCACGTTGCGGACGAGGTCCTCGGGCACCTGCTGGCCGTCGCGCTTCTTCAGCTCCGGCTTGGGATCGAAGAGGTCGAGGTGCGAGGGGCCGCCTGACTGGAACAGGTAAATGATGTTCTTGGCCTTGGGCGCGAAGTGGGTCCGGACGGCGTTGGCCACGGCGGCACCCGACGTGCCGGGCGCGGGGGCCGACAAGAGGCGGTCGTCGAGCAACGACCCGAGGGCGAGGGCGCCCATGCCCGTCCCGCAGTGCTGGAGGAAGCGGCGACGCGTGAGGTCGCGGAGCCCGTGCGTGTTCACGGGACGCATCCTGTGCCGAGGCCGTCGGGATGAAAAGGCTGCCGTCGGCGACCCGCGGACAACGCGCGCGGGGCGCGACTAGAAGACCCGAGCCCAGAGGACCTTGAGGTACCGGCTTTCGGGGCAGTTGGACATGACGGGGTGG
The DNA here is from genome assembly GCA_046090125.1 of Verrucomicrobiota bacterium. Lineage (GTDB taxonomy): Bacteria > Verrucomicrobiota > Verrucomicrobiia > Limisphaerales > UBA9464 > UBA6176. The sequence goes on along the minus strand of JBJSZF010000559.1, from coordinate 28,080 downwards.
TCCTCGCCGGGGCCGGTGCGGTCGAGGAACTGGAGCTTGCGCCCCACACGGTGGGCGGAGCGCACGACGAGGCGCTCGAAGTCCTCCGCCGACACGCGTCCGGAGCAGGAGCACGTGACGAGCAGCCCGCCGGGCTCCGTGATCACGATCCCGAGGCTGTTGAGGTCCTCGTACCGCGTGATTCCCTCCGCCTGCTCCAGCTCGTCGCGGCCGTCCACGAGCTTCGGGGGGTCCAGGACAACGACGTCGAACGACTTGCGGTCCTTGCGCATCTGGCGCGCATAGGCGTAGGCGTCGCAATGGATCCATTCGATGCGCGCCATGTTGAGGTTGGCGTTGCGACGCGCCTGCGCGACGGCGTCCTCGTCGAGGTCCACGGCCGTCACGGAATCCGCCGCGCCGGCGACCTTGGCGGCGAGCGCGAAACCGCCGGTGTAGCAACACAGGTCCAGCACGCGCTTGCCCTGCGTCCAGCGGGCCAGGCGTTTGCGGTTCTCGCGTTGGTCGCAGAAGAACCCCGTCTTGTGGCCCGTGGCGAAGTCCACCTCGAAGCGGATGCCATGCTCGCGGATCTTGATCGCGCGGACGGCATCCGACGGATGGTCCTGGACGCGGATGCCCTCCTGCCGGGCGATGGCCGGATCGACGTGCACGAGGGTTCGTTGCGTGCCGAGGCGCTCGTGCAGCCGCGAGAGCATGGGCTTCAGCCGTTGCCAGATCCCGAGGCTGTGCACCTGAACCGACAACACGTCGCCGAACTTGTCCACGATGAGCCCGCCGAGGCCGTCGCCGTCCGAGTGGACGACGCGGAAGGCGTCGGTGGTGCCGGGCAGGCCCAAGGGGCCGAGGCGCAGGTCGATGGCGCGGTCGAGAAGCTGGTGCAACAAGGCGTCGGTGGTAGGCGCGTCGCCGTGATGAACCATGCGCAAGGGAACGCGGGCCGTGGGGTGGAACAGGCCGTTGCCGAACATGCGGCCGTTCTTGTCGTACACGTCCACCCAGGCCCCTGGCCGGATGTCGCGCGACACCTCGCCGATCATGGCGGGGTAGATCGTGGGGTGATAGCTAAACGTCCGCAGGCGGACCCAAGGCTCCCGCCACGGGGCCGTGGACGAGGCCGGGACGGTTTCGGGGGCAGGAGCCGGGGACGGGCGCGATTGCACGTCCATGCCCTACCTTGGGCAGGGTTCGGGCTCAAGCGTGGGGAAGGGCGGGAAGCGGGTAGCGTGGAGCGGGCCGAATCAGCCTAGCGAGCCCCATGGACCTTCATCAGTTGCAGGTTGGCCTCGGCGAAAGCCCTGCCCATGAGTGCGAACGTCTTCGCGCAGCCAAGATAGTGGTAGCCGCCGTTCGACGCGCCGCGCTTCCAGGCCGTCGCTTCGGCGGGCGTGATGAGCTTCGCCTCGTAGGCCTTCACATACTCGCGCTGCTGCTCCTCCGTCATCGACCCGTCGGCGTTCGCCTCCCTCTTGTTCCTCGATTTCAGCAGGTGCGCCATCTGGCTGACCTTCTCCTTCTTCTGCGCGATGGCCCCTAGTTCCTCGGACCAGAACGGCGCGGTCTCGATCGCGACGACCTTGCCCTGGAACTCCGGCAACGACGCGGGCGCCGCCATGGCCACGCGAAACGCCTGGGTATGCTCGTTGGCGTTCACGCCGTCCACGCCCAGCACGCCGATGACGACCGGCATCTTCGGCGCGCCAAGATCCTTCCGCACGTCGCGAATCAGGCCGGCGAGCCACTCGCCGTATCTCGTGTAGTCCCTCGCCTTCTGGCCCGGCTTGGGCGGGTAGGTGTCGCTGGACACCAGATCGTTGAAGCCCTGCAACCACACGAACCCGGCAATCTCGTAACCCTCGTTTGCATCATACGCGGGGCAGACACGCCTCGGATCCGCGAGCACCTTTTTCACGTGCGCCACCATTTCCCGGTAGAACACGCCGGTGGCCGCCTCGGTCCGGGTCTTGCGCTCCGGCTTCTCCGCCCACCGCCTCGCCTCCTCCGGGGTCGGCAGGTATGGGCCCGCGCTCGGCGGACGGAAATCCGTGTGCAGGCTGCGCCCGCCCCACGCCGTCTTGATCAGCAGGATCGGCTCGCCCAACCGCTTGGCCATGGTGATGCCGAAGGTGAATTCCGGACCGATCTTGTTCTCCGGGGCGCCGAATCCCGCCGTCAACCGACCCGTCTTCTCCGTCAGGTCGGAGTACGCATCGCCGAGACAGCCGATCGAGGAGATCCACACGTTGTCGAGCACGCGTGGCTTGCCATCCTCCCCGCGCATCTCCTTGAGCAAGGGCGCCGTCGCGGGATCGTCGCCGATGTAATCGAACGTCTCTACCCGCGCGTGGCCCTGCATGTTGGATTGGCCTGCAAGGATGAAGACCTTGAGCGGCACGGCCTGGAGATGGGTCGCGAGGCCCAGGAAGCACCCAAGGAAGAGGAGACGGGCGAAGGCTTGCATCAGGGGTGCGACCCTGTTGTCTCCCCCCCGCGTCTGTCCACCTCCCATCACAACGGCTTCACGCCGGTTACCTCAAACCCGATCTCCTCGTCGGCCAGCATCGCAGACTGGTCATAAAAGGCTTCCGTCGGGTGCCCGAGCACGGCATCGAACTGGATCCGCATCACGACGGGGTGCCTCGCCAAGCGGTCCAGAAGCCAATCGAACAGACCCTCGATCGTGTCATGCGTCCATCGATCCCGAGGCACCGCCTCACCGTTGCTCACGCGGGTCACGGCGGCGATCACCCCGTCCCGCACCTCGACCCGAACCAGGTCCGTCATGTCGGGATGGCAGTTGCAGTTCTTCCATCGGAACTGGAACTCGTAGCTCGTCAGCGCCTCGGCCCGCCACCGGCTGCGCGCAGCCGCCAGCTCCGTCCTCAGTTCCTCCCAGTCGAACGGCGTCGAACGGAAATACTCCGCCTCGAGCATGGCCCCTTTGAGCGTGACCGACAGGGACGGCCCCTGGGCCGGTGCGGTCACCCCCCTCGTCTCCCAGCGCACCAGATCGGTCGAACTCTCGATCCGATAACGGCGGTCCCAGTCGGTGGCGAGGTTCAGGCGCAGTTCATAGTCCGCGCCCCGCTGGACCAGGGACTGGATCACCGCGCTCGGCTGGGCCAGCGCGGCCGGCGACAGCGCGAGCCAACCCCACGCGAGAAGCACTCCCCGCAGCCCGGGCGTCAGGGCGGAGATCTTCCAGCGACTCGGCGATGCGGGCTGCGAAACAGGGGTTCTCATGCAATGTCCGTCCTGATTCGTCCCGTCGGAGCCCCCCGTGTCCACGCGATTCTCGCGCAATGATCCGGCTTGAGGCACTACGCGGTTCCCCCAGACTCAAAGGCGATCTCTGGCGAATGACGCGCAGGCCCCGTGCCCCGCATGCGGTGCGGGCCGACGGACCAGCCCGGCGCGGCACCAGGAACTTCTTCAACGCATCATGCCAACCCGTGCCCCCTGGCTCCTGCCACGCCTCGTCGCCGCCTTCCTCTTGTCGGCACGGATGGGCGCCTCCGAAGCGTCGCCCGCGGCCAAGCCCGCCGCCCCGGAACCGCCACGCCCCAAGCTCCAAATCCTCAACGGCAGCCAGCAACCCCTCGACCTCTTCTGGCTCAAGTCCGACACCGAGCGCGAACCCAGGGGATCGATCGAACCCGGCAGGAACACGGTCCTCACCACCACCCTGGGACACCGGTTCGCCTTGGTCGGCCGCGAGGACCGGTCCGAGAGGATCGTCACCAGCCTCGTGCCGGTGCAGGCGGTGCGGTTTGATCCGCCCGACCAGGACGGCGTGCCGGCCTTCTACACCCAGCGCGTTGACGCGCACGGCTACCTCATCGTCGCCTCCGCCCGGGTGAACCCCTACGCGCTCAAGGAGGCAGCGCATCTCGTGGACCAGATGCTCGCGAAGCGTCCCGACGTCCGCGACGCGATGATCCGGAGCGGTTCGCGGCTGTGCATCCTCGCGTGGAATGAGTTCACCACCGAGCAACCGGAGTTCGCATGGCTGGGCAAGGGACGGATGCCGGAGCAACCGACGCTGTCGGGACGCGAGTACTGGGATTCGCGGGCGCGCGGCCTGGGCGGCAGCGAGACCGACCCGTTCTGCTCCTGCGGCGAGGAGAACCTCCTGTGCTATCCCGGGGATCCCTACTCGACGGAGAACATCCTCATCCACGAGTTCGCCCACAACATGCACCTGCGCGGGCTGCTCAACGTGGACCCGACCTTCGACTCCCGCCTGAAGGCCACCTACGACGCCGCGATGAAGGCCGGCCTGTGGAAGGGCAAGTACGCGTCGGTGAACCATCACGAGTACTTCGCAGAGGGCGTGCAGTCGTGGTTCGACAACAACCGCGAGAACGACCACGACCACAACCACGTCAACACGCGCGACGAATTGAGCGAGTACGACCCCGGCCTCGCCGCGATGTGCCGTGAGGTCTTCGGCGACACCGTCCTGAAGTACACCAAGCCCCAGACCCGCGTGACCGGCCACCTGGACGGCTGGGATCCGGCCACCTCGCCCAAGTTCGAGTGGCCCGACCGGCTGAAGCAGGCGAAGGACCGGATCCGCGCGGCGGCGCAGGCACGTGCCGAGGCCGCCAACGGCGACGGCCGGATCGAGACCCGGATCGTGGCCGGCTGGAAGGTCCACATCCGACGCGACCTGCTGGCGAAGGAGCCCGAGGCCACGCGTCGCGCGTTGGAACTGCTCGAGGCCCAGCTCGCCGAAATCGTCCGGTCCGTGCCCGCCGCCGCCGTCGAACGATTGAAGGAGGTTCCCCTCTACTTTTCCCCCGCTTACCCCGGGAGGGGATCCGGCGCCGAGTATCATCCGGACGGCGGCTGGCTGCGGAGCAACGGCCGCGATCCGGCCATGGCGCGTGCGGTGGAGTTCTCCGGCGTCGCCGACTTCGAGGCCGAGACGCGGCGGATGCCGAACTTCGTCCTGCACGAGCTGGCGCACGGCTACCACCACCGCACGCTCCCGGCTGGGTTCGACAACGTGGAGGTCAAGGCCGCGTATGAACGCGCCAAGGCGGGCGGCGGCTACAATCGCGTGGAGCGCTCCTTCGGCGAGGGCAATGGCCGGCCCAACACCTTCGAGCGCGCCTATGCCCTGACGAGCCCGATGGAGTACTTCGCCGAGGCGACCGAGGCGTATTTCGCCCGCAACGACTTCTTCCCGTTCACCCGGGACCAGCTCAGGGCCCACGACCCCGGGATGTTCGAGCTGCTCGGAAAACTGTGGGGCGTTGCCGAAACCAAATGAAATCCCTCCTTCTCCTCATCCCCCTCTGCGCGGTCGCCCTCGCGCATCCCATTCCGGAGAGCCCGCTGTGGCTCACCTATCCCGGCGGCAACGGCCCTGGGAAGGGCCGTCACATCGTCCTGATCGCCGCCGACCAGGAGTACCGCAGCGAGCAGTCCATGCCCATGTTGGCGCGGATCCTCAGCACGCATCATGGCTTCGACTGCACCGTCCTCTTCGGAGTGAACGAACGCGGCGAAGTGGACCCAACCCTCCCCGTCTATCCCGAGAAGGGGAAGGAGGCGGAGTTCAAGGAACATCACATCCCCGGCACCGAGCACCTGGCCTCCGCCGACCTCGTCCTCTTCTTCACGCGCCTGCTCACGCTGCCGAAGGCGGAACAGGAGCACATCGTGAAGTACGTGGATTCGGGAAGGCCGATCATCGCCCTGCGAACCGCGAACCACGGCTTTCGCACCGCGCTGCCCTACAGGATCCACGGCCGGCAGGTGCGCTGGGGCGAGGACGTGCTCGGCGGGACCTTTCTGGAACACCATGGCCAGTGGCAGGCGGACTCCACGCGTGGCCGGATCGTCGAGGAACAGAGAAGCCATCCCGTCCTCACGGGCGTCACCGACATCTGGGGCAACTCGGACGTGTATCGCACGTATGCCAAGGGCGCGGCCCTGCCGCCGGGCTGCACGGCGCTTGTCTGGGGGCAGCCGCTCATGGGCCGCAAGCCCGAGGACCCGCCGAACGATCAACTCGAACCCCTTCCCGTGGCCTGGGTGAAGAGCTGGCAGACCAGCGGCGGCCGTGCCGCGCGTGTCTTCCATTGCACCATGGGAAGCGGCGTTGACCTGCAGAGTTCTGGCCTTCGGCGGTTGATCATCAACGCCGCGTACTGGGGCATGGGCATGGAAACCGCCATCAACCCGGGCCACAGCGTGGATATCGTCGGCGACTACAAACCGCTCAGCAGTGGCTTCAACTACCCGAAGCTGGGTGTCGTCCCGAAACCGGTATCCGCGTACCGATGACGTCGGACTCGCATGGCCTCGCGCCCATCCCCAGCGGCGACCCACGCCGTCGCCGCGCATGGGAACGGCGGCCTGGCTACTCGTTGAAGAGGAACTGGAAGTCCTCGATGGAGAGATTGGTGGTGAAGGACTCCTCGCCGAGGACGTCGTCGGCGAGGGCCTTCTTCTTGTGCTGGAGGGCGCGGATCTTTTCCTCGAGGGAGTCTTTGATGAGGAGGCGGTAGGCGATGACCTTTTGGGTTTGGCCGATGCGGTGGGAGCGGTCGATGGCCTGGGCCTCGACGGCGGGGTTCCACCAGGGGTCGAAGAGGACGACGTAGGGCGCGGCGGTGAGGTTGAGGCCGAAGCCGCCGGCCTTGAGGGAGATGAGGAAGACGGCGCTGCCCTCGGCGGCCTGAAAGTCTCGGACGAGGGCCCCGCGGTCCTCGGTTTCGCCGGCGAGGAAGAAGGTGTTCCAGCGTCGGGCGTGGAGCTCGGACTGGAGCAGCTCGAGGAGGGAGACGAACTGGGAGAAGACGAGGACCTTTTGGCCTTCCTCGACGAGGGGCTCGAGGGTTTCGATGAGCGCCTCGAGCTTGGCGGAGGGGGCGGTGGAGTCGGGCTGGATAAGCTTGGGATGGCAGCAGATTTGGCGCAGGCGGAGGAGGGAGGTGAGGAGGTTGAAGCGTTCCTGGGCGAGCTGCTTGGCGGTCTTGACCTTGAGCAGCATCTGCTGGGCGCGCTTGAGCTCGGCCTTGTAGAGGGTGAGCTGGTCGCCCTCGAGCTCGCAGAAGAGGTCCTCCTCGATCCGGTCCGGCAGGTCGCGCGCGACCTGGGACTTCGTACGGCGCAGAAGGAAGGGGCGGGTCCGGGCGGAGAGGCGGCGGCGGGCGAGGGGGTCCTGGGAGGAGTCGAAGAGCTTCTGGAAGGAGGCGCGGTTGCCCAGGATGCCGGGCATGGCGAAGGACATGAGGGACCAGAGGTCGAGGAGGCGGTTCTCGATGGGGGTGCCGCTGAGGACGAGGCGATGCCCGGCCTTGAGGGTGCGGACGAGCATGGAGGTGACGGAGGAGGGGTTCTTGATGTACTGGCCCTCGTCGAGGACGACCGCGAGGAGCGGTTGCTCGGCCAAGGCCTCGCCGATCATGCGAAGCTGGTTGTAGTTGATGATGTGGACGTCGGCCTCGTCGAGGCGCGAGGGCATCGAGTCGAGCTCCGTGCCGCGCCACGGGCGGACACGGAGATGGGGGGTGAAGCGGGCGGCCTCGGCGCGCCAGTTGTCGCAGACGGACTTGGGGCAGATGACGAGCACGGGCGGGATGGCTCCGGGCGTTGGCGCGGGCGATGACTTCCGGGCGTCGCGTGGCTTGATTCGTTGGGACTGCGACAGGGCGGCGTCCATCGAGAGGCGTCCCTCCTCGTGCTCGCGTCGCAGCCATGCGATCCACGTCAGGGTCTGGAGCGTCTTGCCCAGGCCCATGTCGTCGGCCAGCACGCCGCCGAACCCGTTGGTCGCGAGGTAGGCGAGGAAGTGGAAGCCCTCCAGCTGGTAGGGGCGAAGCTCGGCCTTTACGAGGTCGGGCTTCTCGGGCTGCACCCGCATCTTGATTTCCTCCGCGCGGATGCGGATGCGCTGGACGGAATCCTCGGGGAGAAGGCCGTCGGCGGCGTCGGGGTCGATTTGGAGGACGTGGAGGCGGTGGGATTCGGAGGCGAGGTCGTGGGGGCTCAGGCCGAGCTTGGCGAGCTGTTGGTCCTCGACGTCGGTGAGCTGGAAGTCGAGGCGCCGCCAGCCCTTGGAGGCGAGGCGGACCCACTTGCCCCGGGCCTCGAGCAGGAGCTTGAGCTCGGCCTGGGTGAGGGAGGTGTCGCTGACGTCGAGGACGACGCGGAGGTCGAACCAGTCCACGGACTCGGCGGGCGCGACGGCGAGGCGGACGCGCCCGGAGACCTCGGCATGGGTGAAGGAAGCGAGCTCGCCGTTCAGCTCGACGGAGACGTCCTTGGGCAGGGATTGGAGCCACGGGACGAAGCGGTCGGGGAAGGAACGGGTGACGCGGAGGATCCATTGTTGCCGGGCGAAGTCCCAGCGGAAGCCGAGGGCGTCGATGAGCGGTGGGATGGGTGCGAGGGCGTTGCGGTCCACGGCGACGATGTGGTCGCCGGCCGCAGCCTGGATGGCGTCGAGCGCCTTGGTCCCGGTCGGTTCCTGCCATTGGGATCCGTTCCAACGTTCGACGAAGGTGGCGTCGGGCGAGAGGCCGAGCACCTCGAGGACGCAGTGCTCGGCGTCGGAGCCATGGGTGAGCTGGCGCAGGTGCATCCGCAGCAGCGGTCGCAATGGGAGCAGGCGGACCCGGTCGGCAAGGCGGGGAGGCAGGTCGATGCCGAGGTTGCGGAGGAACCGAACGCCGCCCCGGGACTCGACGGCGGCGGCGGGGACGGGGGTGTCCGAGTTGAGCGCCACCAACCGGTCGTCCGTGGGCGGCCCCGCAAAGAGGGCCTCGTCGGTGAGGTACAGGGTGGGCAGGCCCGGAAAGGTGGCATGGACGGTCGGGGCGGGATGGCCGACGTCGTCCACGAGGCGGAGCAGGTAGTCGCCCTGGACATCCTCGGGGGGGGACAGGCGCCAGCGCAGGGGGTGCGGGGAGCGTGCGAGGGATTCGCCGTCGCGGTTGACGATGCGGGACGCCACGCCGGGTTGTCGGAGGAGGAAGCCGAGGGCGCGGCGCGCCGTGGGCTCGGACGGGTTGATGGCGGGCTTCTTGTAGCCGTTGGCGGCGAGCCCTTGCTGGAACGCGTGCCAGATGAGGAGGGCCTCGGGCTCAAGCGCCCCCCGGGCGGCGTGGGCTTGTCCAAAGCGCTCGAACTGGTGGGCCTTCATGGGCTCGAAGTCGTCCGTGGACGCACGACGCCACTCGAGCAACGCCTCGCCGTCGGCAAAGCGGATGCGGAGGTCGGCGGTGCCCGACGGGCCGGAGTCGTCCTCGGGGATCACGCCCCACGAGGCAAGGACCTGCCGCCAGTGCTCGATCTCCGCGTTGCGCTTCTCGAGGGCAAGGCGGCGCCGCAAGGGCTCCAGGTCGGAGATGGATTGGAGAAAGTCCGGGATGCCCGCGCCCTTGTCCTCGGCGAACTGGGCGACGTAGAGCCAGAACTCGAACTCGTCCCGTGGGGGCGTGCGCCAAAGCTGAACGCCGTCGAACGCCGACGTGGATGTGGCCGGGCGGGCGAGCCCCACACGTTCCAGCTCGGCGCGCGGGATGGCGGGCCTCCTGCCAAAGCGCTTGAAGAGGTCGGAGACCTGCGTGAGGAAGGCGCGCTGCTTCGGGTTGATGGAATGCCCGCGCTCCGCGAGGCGGCGTTCGAGGGGGGATGGGTCGGGGGCGGGAGGCGTGGAGGCGGCGGCGTTGCCAGTGGCCGCTTGGGTTGGGGGGGGCGGGGCTGCTGCGGGAGCGCCGGGCGTCCCGTTGGAGACGGGGGTGGCCGCTGCGGCGGGCGGGGGTGCAGGCGACGCGGCCGTCTTGCGGCCGGTCTTTGCGGGCTTCTTGGGCTGATTGCCCTCGATGAGCCGATGGCGGGTCAGCAGGTGGCGGGTGAGGGCATAGGCGTGCTCGCAGGCTGGACCGGAAGGGCAGGTGCAGTCCGCCAGCCACCTGCCGGCTTCATCCAGGCGCAAGGCCACCTCGCAGGGGTGCAGGCCGGAGACAGATCCGGCGAAGGAACGATGCGGATCGATGCAACGGATGGCTTGTACCAGGCCGCGGCGAAAGGTCTCGTCGCCCTTCTCGCGCACGGCGGAGGGATAGGCTTCGAGAGATGTTTCGGCTGCGGCGGCATCGGCCAGGGAAAAGTCGCGCCAGTCCATGGGGCGTGAGATTAGGCCGGAAGCCCAAGGCGACAATCCCGTTCGCGCACGGCGTTGGGGCGGGAAGCGGGGGCCGGCAACGTGGCGGAGCCGTCTCGGCTCCGGGGTTGGTCCTGCGTGAGCGGCGAGCGGTGGGCGGGGAGCTGCGAGCGGCGAGCGGCTAGATCACGAAGTCATCGGCTCCGGCGGGGTGTTCCTTGAGCAGGATGGCGCGCTCGACGAGGTCGGCCACGGTGCGTTCCTCCAGTAGGCCGGCAATGGCGTCGCGGACTTCCTTCATGATGGAGCGGAGGGCGCAGAGGCGTTCATTGGGGCAGTTGCACTTCTCATAGAACTTCTCGCTGACGCAGCCCACCGGGGCGAGGGCCCCTTCGAGGTGACGGATGACGTCGGCGAGCCGGATCTCGGAGGCGGACCGTGCGAGGCGATAGCCGCCGGTGATGCCGCGGCGGCTTTCGACGAAGCGGCCGTTGCGGAGGGCATTGAGGATTTGCTCGAGGAAGCGCTTGGGGATGTTTTGTTCCTTGGCGATTTCCTGGACGCGGATGACTCCCGGGCCGTGATGCAGGCCCAGGTGGGTGAGGGCACGCAAGGCGTATTCGCCACGGACGGAGAGCTTCATGGGTGGCGAGGCTAAAAACTCCAGTGCCAGGGTCAAGAATGGAGGTGAGGCGGGATGGGGGAATGGGGGATGGACTCAACGGACTTGATGGACTTGATGGACTTCATGGACTGCTAGGGGGCGTGGTTTTTTGGGGGGAGGGACGGCGTACCCGGGCAATCTCCAAAATTGTCTTCCAAACTGGTAGGGATTTAAGGCAAGGTAGGGGAAGGTGATGGGTGCATGGAGAGGCATGGGCTGGTTGAGGGGCGTTGTTGCCTCGGGCTTGTTGCTGGGCCTTGGAGTGGCGATGGGCAAGGACATCCGGCTCCTTAACGTGAGCTATGACCCGACGCGGGAGTTTTATGCGGAATACAACGTCGAGTTTGCCCGGCATTGGAAGGAGCGAACGGGGGACGACGTCCGGGTGCGGCAATCGCATGGGGGATCGGGCCGGCAGGCGCGGAGCGTGATCGATGGATTGCGGGCGGACGTGGTGACGTTGGCGTTGGCGAACGACATTGATGCCATTTCCAAGAAGAGCGGGCGAATTGCCACGAACTGGGCGGCGCGGTTGCCGTCGAACAGTTGCCCGTATGTCAGCACGATTGTGTTCCTGGTGCGGCGCGGGAATCCGAAGGGGATCCGGGATTGGCCGGACCTGGTGCGGGATGGGGTGACGGTGGTGACGCCGAACCCGAAGTCGGGTGGGGGTGCGCGTTGGAACTACCTGGCGGCGTGGGGGTATGCGTTGCGGCGGCCGGGCGGGTCGGAGGCGGCGGCGGAGGTCTTTGTGCGCGACCTGTATGCGCATGCGCCGGTTTTGGATACTGGGGCGCGGGCCTCGAAGATGACGTTCACGGACCGCGGGATTGGGGATGCCTTGATCACATGGGAGAACGAGGCGTTCCTGGCGATGCGGGAGCATGGGCGTGGCGAATACGAGGTGGTGGTGCCGTCGGTGAGCATCCTTGCAGAGCCGCCGGTGGCGTGGGTGGACCGGGTGGTGGAACGGGGCGGGACGCAGGGGGTGGCGCGGGCGTACCTGGAGCACCTGTATTCGGAGACGGCGCAGGAGATGGCGGCGCGGCATGGGTTTCGGCCGAGCAACGCGGCGGTGCGGGCGCGTCATGCGGCGCGGTTCCCGGAGGTGAGGCTATTCACGATCGACGAGGTGTTTGGGGGGTGGGCGAAGGCGCAGGCGCGGCACTTTGCGGACGGCGGGGTGTTCGACCGGATTGCGAGGCGATGAAGGGCTTGGGGAACCATGGCGGACGCGGTGGGGGAGCGCGGGCGCGGCGGGTATTGCCGGGCTTTGGGCTGACGTTGGGGGTGACGTTGGGCTACCTCGGGTTGCTGGTGTAGATCCCGTTGGGGGCGTTGTTCCTGAAGGCGTCGGGGATGGGGTGGGCGGAGTTTGTGAAGGCGGCGGTGAACCCGCGTGCGATGGCGTCGTACCGGGTGACGTTTGGGTCGGCGTTGGTGGCGGCGAGCGTGAACGCGGTGATGGGGACGCTGATGGCGTGGGTGTTGGTGAGGTATCGGTTCCCGGGGAGGCGCTTGCTGGACGCCTTGGTGGACTTCCCGTTTGCGCTGCCGACGGCGGTGGGCGGGCTGACGTTGGCGAACCTGTTTGCGTCGAAGGGTTGGCTGGGACGTTGGCTGGAGCCGCTGGGGTTGAAGGTGGCGTATGCGCCGGCGGGGATCGTGGTGGCGTTGGTGTTCATTGGGCTGCCGTTCGTGGTGCGGTCGTTGCAACCGGTGTTGGAGGACCTCGACCGCGAGGTGGAGGAGGCGGCGGCGACGTTGGGCGCGGGGCGGTTGCGGACGTTTTGCCAGGTGATCCTGCCGTTGTTGATGCCGTCGATCCTGACGGGCTTCTCGTTGGCGTTGGCGCGGGCGATCGGGGAGTACGGGTCGGTGATCTTCATCGCACCCAAGGAGTCGGAGATCGCATCGCAGCTCATCTGGTACCGGCTGGAGGAGTACGACTACGCGGGGGCGATGGCGATCGCGGTGGTGATGTTGGTGGCGTCGTTCGTGTTGCTGGCGGGGGTGAACCTGCTGGAGCGGTGGGCGAGCCGTTTTCAACGCTGACGTGGACATGGGAACGACAACGACACGAAGGGTGGCGGTGACGGCGGCGGCCGGTGGCGGCCCGTCGCGTCGCGGGGCGGAGGACCCGGCATGGGTGCGCTGGCTGCTGGTGGGCGCGTGCGTGGCGTTCGCGGGGGTGTTCCTGGTGTTGCCGTTGGCGAACGTGTTTGTGCAGGCGCTGGCGAAGGGGTGGCGGGCGAGCGTGGGTTCGTTGGCGCACCCGGACACGGTGGAGTCGTTCAAGCTGACGGCGCTGGTGACGGCGGTGTGCGTGCCGGTGAACACGATGTTCGGGGTGGCGGCGGCGTGGTTGGTGGCGCGGTTCGAGTTCCGGGGGAAGGCGTTGCTGGTGACGTGGATTGACCTGCCGTTCTCGGTGTCACCGGTGGTGACGGGGATGTTGTTCGTGCTGTTGTTTGGCTTGCGGGGATACTTGGGGCCCTGGCTCGACGCGCGGGACGTGCAGGTGATCTTTGCGACGCCGGGAATCGTGCTGGCGACGTTGTTCGTGACGGTGCCGTTCGTGGCGCGGGAGCTGATCCCGGTGATGCAGGCGCAGGGGAGCGATGCGGAGCAGGCGGCGTTGACGCTGGGGGCAAGCGGGTGGCAGGCGTTCTGGCACGTGACGTTGCCGTCGATCAAGTGGGGCCTGCTTTACGGCGTGATCCTGTGCAACGCCCGCGCGGTGGGGGAGTTTGGCGCGGTGGCGGTGGTGAGCGGCCGGGTGTCGGGGGTGACGGACACGGTGCCGCTGCGGATCGAGAAGCTGGACAACGAGTACAACCCGGTGGCGGCGTTCACGTTGGCGGCGCTGCTGGCGTTGCTGGCGTTGGCCACGCTGGGGATCAAGACGTGGCTGGAGCACCGCCAACAGGCGGAGCTGGCACGGGCGCAGGAGCCCATCGAATCAACCCATGAGCATTGAACTGAAGGACGTGTCGAAGCGGTTCGGGCCGGTGGCGGCGGTGGACCGGGTGTCGTTCCAGGTGGGGGACGGCGAGCTGGTGGCGTTGCTGGGGCCGAGCGGCGGGGGCAAGACCACGGTACTGCGGATGATCGCGGGGCTGGAGGAGCCGACGGAGGGCGACATCCTGGTGCGGGGCGAGCGGGTGAACGACGTGCCCGTGCAGCGGCGCAACATCGGGTTCGTGTTCCAGGGCTATGCGTTGTTCAAGACCATGTCGGTGGCGGACAACATCGCGTTCGGGCTCAAGATCAAGAAGTGGCCGGCTGCGGAGCGCGCGGCGCGGGTGGAGGAGTTGCTGCGGTTGTTTGGGCTGGAGGGGTTGGGACGGCGGTTCCCGCACCAGTTGTCCGGCGGGCAACGCCAGCGGGTAGCGATTGCGCGGGCCTTGGCCCCGAAGCCGTCGGTGCTGTTGCTGGACGAGCCGTTTGGGGCGGTGGACGCGAAGATCCGGCAGGAGCTGCGCGACTGGCTGGTGCGGATGCACGACGAGCTGTCGGTGACGACGGTGTTCGTGACGCACGACCAGGAGGAGGCGATGGAGGTGGCGAGCCGGATCGTGATCTTCAGCCGCGGCCGACTCGAGCAAGTGGGCGCGCCGCGGGTGGTGTACGAGGAGCCGGCCAACGAGTTCGTGGCGCGGTTCATCGGGGTGTTGAACGTGCTGGAGCTGCGGGTGGAGGGGGGCGTGGCGCGCCTGAACGAGCTGACGTTCCCGGCGCATGGGGTGGCGGAGGGGCAGGGGCTGCGGATTGGATTCCGGCCCTACGCCGTCCAAGTGTCCAAGAACCCGCGCGAGCACCGGTATCGGGCGACGTTGCGGCACGTGTACTTCCTGGGCGTGTTGATGCGGCTGGAGTTGGTGACGCCGTCGGGGGTGGTGATTCGCTCGCGCATCACGAAGGACGAGTTCACGCGGCTGGGGTTGGCCGAGGGGGACGAGGTGTCGTTCCAGGTGCGGGAATACCGCGTGCTGGCGAAGGACGGCGAGGCGCTGGGCCCGGAGGTGTCGGCCGTGCACCACGTGGGGACGGCGGGCGAGGGAATCTGAACGGGAATCAGGGTAGCAGGAACAACCGCGCGTCGCCGGGTGCGAAGGAGAGCTGCAAGCCCGGGATCTCGGGGCTGTCATCGACGAGCGCCACCTCCTTTCCGGTGGCCTTGTCGAGTTCGCGGACGTCGCCGGGCGGGGCGTCGAAGGTGACGGTGGGCCATGCAGTGTAGGCCGTGTCTTGGTTCAGCAAGAGCACGGCGCGGCGGCCATCCGCGTGGCTCAACGCGCCCACGATGAACTCCGCATGGGGATCCTGGGCGATGTGCTCGATGAGCCGGACGGGGGTTCCCGCCAGGCTTTGCCCTGGATTGCGTCCCGTGTGGACCTTTCGGGCGCCCTCGGCCGTCAGTTGGAGGAGCGTGGGGCCCCATTGCGCCAGCTCGGCGTTAAGGCGGCGCGCCTCCTCGTAGTGACGGGTGCGGCGTCCCTCGGCGGTCAGGAGGGCACCGCCCCTGGGGAACTCGCCCGTGCCACCGTTGCCCTTGCCGGGCGTCCAATAGCAAAAGTACAAGACGCCCTTCGCCCCGTGGGCGATGGCGGCGAACACCTGCCAGCGAACCTGCGCCTCCGACGGATCGATGCGGTCGGCGAAGGGCATCGAGTGGAAGAAGTTCCAGAAGGGAATCCCTGCCCGGACCGAGTGACGTCGCATCACCTCGAGGTTCTCGCAGTAGGCGTCGCGTCGGTCGGCGCCGGGGCGCATGAGGGGATAATGGTCCATGGAGAGGACGTCGGGCCGGACCTCGGCCATAAAGCGGGCAACGTGTTCCTCGTAGGTGGGCGCACCGAGCTGTGCGGGCGAGGCGTAGTTGGGGAAGAGGTTGACGTAGGCGAGGCGGCCGGGGCGATGGCTGCGGAGTTCCGCGACGGTCTTGGCCAGCCCCGGGAAGGCGGACGTGGAGGGTTCATCCTGGAGGAGGTAGCCCCAGCAGGAGGCATTGGTGGGCCACTGGTTGGGTGGCCCTTGGACCTCCACGAGGGTCTTCAATCCAAGGCGGTCGCAGGCTGCCAGTTGGTCGGCCACCGGCACGGGGGAGTTGCCAATGACGAGGTTGAAGTGGGCATCCGCGATCTCCTGGTATCGCACCAGCAGATCGTGGGTGGTGCGGGGCGGGACCCACATCCCGATGACGAACCGGTCCTGGCGGAAGCGCGCCGGGGCGGGATCGGCAGGGAGCACCGGGGCGATGCAGGCCAGGACGATGGCAAGGAAAGCCGGAGGCGTGCGCATGCAACGATGCTGGGATGGGGCGTGCGCAGCGGGCAAGGGCGGGGATGGGGGAGCTGGGGGAACGCGAAGCACGTAAGGTGATCCGGCGACGGCGGGGGGCATGGCTATCGCAGACTGCAGCGGCGGCGCGCGAACCTATGGCGGGTGCCGTCGGGCGGCCTCGTAGGCCTGGACGATGTCCTTCTTGGAAAGGCTGGTGAACGAGAGGTTCATGCCCTTCAGGAACGAGAAGTCCAGTCGGCGGAACGTCGCCAGGACCCCCGGCCGGCGCGCCTTCACGAACCAATGGCTGCCCGCCACGACCTCGTGGACGGGTCTGGGCAAGAACACCGAACCGACCTGCGGGATCGCGAAGTCGAAGCCTGCGCGCAGCCGCGCCAGTTCCTCTGGCGTCACGCGCGACAGGTGGGCATGGCGCAGGTCGAAGTCCTCGTGGTCGCCGGGGCGCTGGACCAGGTCGCGGGGTTGATGCCGGCGCTCCCAAACCTGGAACACCGCCTTGATCCGGACCGGCTCGTCGTCCGGGGGCCGTCGAAACGCGTCGCAGTCCTCCTGGTGCACGAGGTGGAACCGGCGGTCCACGCGGTTCAGGAACGTGTCCTTGCGGAACGACCGGGGCAGGATGAAGGCCACTACGCGGCTGAACTGGCAGGCGCGGTTCAGGAACGCGACTGCCAGGCGGCCACGCTGTCCAAACGGGGGGTTGCCGATGGTGAGGATGCGCGCGTCTGGGTCGGGCGGGGTCCAGGAGAGGAAGTCCGCCTGGGCGATGCCGTCGGCGGCGGGGTGGAGGTCGAGGCCCAGGCGGTTCCCGGCGGGGAGCAGCTTCAGGAACGCGCCATCCCCGGCCGACGGCTCAATCACGAGGTCGAAGGATGCGATGGGGAAGCGTGCATCCGCCATGGCGACGCAACGGGCGGCAAGCGGGCGGGAGGTGTAGAACCGTTCCAGCTCCACCGTGCGCTTGATGCGTCGCATGGGCGTCGTGGACCGGGCCTATTTCCCGGTCGAGCGCTCGATATAGACGTCCACCTGTTGGCCGACGTAGGCGGGGAAGGCAGGGCGGTCGAGGGCATAGATGACCTGGAGGACGCGGGTATCGACGCGCTCGAGGCTGTCGCCGGTGAGGCTGCGCTTGGGGACGACGAAGGGCTCGACGCGGACAAAGCGGAGGGTGAAGGAGCGGTCGGCGTGGCCCTTGAGGCTGCCGACGGCCGGGGATCCGGGCTGGACGAGGACGGCGTTCTGCTCGTCGATCTCGGCGCGGACATGGAGGGTGCGGGTGTCGCCAAGGAGGATGAGGGGCTCGGCCATGGCGGCGGCGGGCGCGAACTCGCCCTCGCGCAGGTTGACCTGGAGGATGGTGCCGTCGCGGGGTGCGCGCACGGTGAGGATGGCCAGCTCGGTTTGCGCGAGGGCGAGCTGCGCCTGGATGGCGGCGATGCGCGCCTCGGATGCGGCGGCCTTGGCCTTGGCTCCTGAAAGCGCGAACTGGCGCCGGCTCAGCTCGTCCTTGGACGCCACGCGGTCTCGCTCGAGCTGGACCAGGCGGTCGAGCTGGTCGGACTGGTCGGCCACGAGGTTCTGATCCACGGCGAGCTCGGCCTTGGCGGAGGCGAGCTGGGCCTGCGTGGCGGCGACGCGCGCGGCGGCCTCGCGGTCGTCGAGCTGGAACAACGGGTCGCCCGCCTTCACGTCCTGCTGGACCTTCACGTGGACGCGCGTGACGAGGGCCGGGCGCGGGGCGGCGACCTTCACGTTTTCGCGCGCAGCCTCAATAAGGCCGGTGGCGGCGACCTTGCCGTCATAGGGGGAACGGGCGGGCTCGGAGACGGGGCCGGGGTCGGCGGGGCGCGCGGATTGGCGGCGGACGAGGAGGAGGGCCGCGACGACGCCCGCGAGGGCGATGTAGAAGGAGGGTTTGCGAAGCATGGCGTGTCAGTGGTGGGACTCGATGAAGGACTTCAGGGCGTCGCCGTGGTGCACGGCGGCCACGCGGCCGTCCTCCATCTCGGTGAGGCGGTCGGCGTAGGCGTAGGTGCGGGGGTCGTGGGTGACGATGACGACGCACCGGCCGGGGGCGCGGGCGGCGGTTGCGAGCAGGTCCATGATTTGGTGGCCGGTCTCGCGGTCGAGGGCGGAGGTGGGCTCGTCGGCGATGAGCAAGGGTGGCTCATGGACGAGGGCACGGGCGATGGCGACGCGCTGCTGTTGCCCACCGGAGAGCTGGGTGGGGCGCTTGCGTTCGCGGCCGCCGAGCCCGAGGCGCTGGAGCATGGCGGCGGCGCGTTCCTCCGCCTCGCGGCGCGGGCGGCCGTTGAGCAGCAACGGGACCGAGACGTTTTCAACGAGGTCCAGCGTGGGGATGAGGTTGAACTGCTGGAAGATGAAGCCGATGTGACGACGTCGGAATGACGTGACATCGGACTCGGGGAGCCCGTTGAGGCGGGTACCTAGCACCGTGACGTCGCCCTCGTCCCATTGGAGCGTGCCGGCCACGACGGAGAGCAACGTGGTCTGGCCGCAGCCAGAGGGCCCGACCACGAGGTGCAGCTCGCCCAGCTCGGCGGCGAAGCATGCACCCTTCAGGGCCATGGTGCGGGCGTCGCCGGAGCCGAAGGACTTGCTGACATTGTCGAGCCGGATGGCGGCGGAGGGCATGGGGGGGAGGAGGGAAAGAAGAGGAGATGAAGGATGATGGATGAAGGAGGAGGGATGAAGGACGAAGCGTGTCAGCCGCGGAAGACGATGGCGGGCTCGAGGCGGGCGACCTTCCGGATGCCGAGGAGGGCGGCGAGGGTGCAGATGACGAGGATGGCGACGAGGGTGCGGAGGATGGCGGCGGGCTCGAGGAGGAAAGGGGGTTGGCCGCCGTTGCTGACGAGGAATCCGAAGAGGGCGGTGAGGCCGAGCCCGATGCCGTACCCGACGAAGCCGACGGTGAAGGCCTGGAGGAGGAGCATGGCGGAGAGGAGTCGATTGGAGGCTCCCATGGCCTTGAGGGCCCCGAGGTTGCGGAGGTTTTCGAGGACGAAGGAATAGAACGTTTGGCCGGCGATGGCGACGCCCACGATGAAGCCTAGGAGGATGGTGGTCATGAAGCTGGCGGGGATGCCGGTGTTCTTCCAGATCCACGCGAGGGTGCTGCGCTCGAACTCGGGCACGGTGTAGGCCCTGAGGCCGGTCTCGGCCTCGATGTGTGCGGCGGCGGCTTCCGGCGTTACGCCGGGCTTGGGGGAGGCGAGGATCATGGAGAGCATCTTCCGTTGCCGGGGCGCGAACTGGAGGGCCTGGTCGTAGGTGGAGAAGACGTAGGGGTACCCAAAGAAGTGGCGCTCGGTGCGGCAGATGCCGACGACGCGGGCCTCGCGGTCGTTGATCTCGAAGACGTCCCCGACGACGAGGGACCGCGCGGGCTGTCCGCGGGAGGGGGCGCGCCCGAGGCGTTCGGCGGCGAGCTCGTCGATGACCACGGCGTTGGCGACGCGGAGCTGCTCGATGTTGCCGGAAAGGATGCGCGCGGGACGTCCGAACAACGTGCCCGCGTGCAGGCCGATCATTTGGATGAGCTTCTCGGAGCCGTCGGAGGCACGGGCCTTGAGGACGCTTTGGAACAGCGGCATGGCGAAGTCCACGCCGGTGACCGAGCGCACGCGGTTCACGTCGGTGTCGCGCAGGGCCTTGGTCTCGTTGACCTGCTGGACGCGGGCCTCCACGACCCAGATGGGGGCGCGCATGTTGCGCATGTGCGACGTGGTCCAGGAGAGCAGGCCCTGGAACACCGCGTTCTGCTGCGTCATGAGCAGCGCGGAAAAGGTGAGGCCGCCGACGAGCATCAGGTACTTCGCGCGGTCACCCAGCAACATGCGGAGTGCGAGATGAAACATGGGGTGGCGCGGCTGCGGACCGATCCGACAGCCGACCGCCAAGGGTTTGGCGCAAGGCGTGGAAGTCAAACGGGCAAGTAGGCCGACGGTGGGCCACCGTCCCGCTCGTCCATGAGGGTCTCCGAGGGCCGATCCAACTACCGGCTTGAGTTCCGGAGGGCGGGCCGGACGCTCGGGGCGCATGTCCGCCATGGCCCCATGACGCGGGAAGCCTTCATGAACCCGGTGTTGCAGCGCGAGCTGCGGGACCGGTCGCGTTCGGTGGGGTTGTGGTCCATGCGATGCGGCGCGGCGGCGTGGGCGTTGCTGGCCTTCTGGGGCATGGCCCGGTTCATCGGCGAGCGACAGGCCATGCACGGCCGCGACCTGTACCTGGTGGTGAACTGGGCGGCGGTCGTGGTGCTGGGCATCCTTGGCACGTGGCTCACGCACGACGTGGTGTCCCGCGAGCGGCGCGACGGGACCCTGGGCTTGCTGATGTTGTCGCCGTTGTCGCCATCGCAGGTGATGACGGGCAAGGGGTCGTCGGCGGTCGTCGAGGGCGTGTCGGCGTGGTGGTCGATGGTGCCAGTGCTGGTGTTGCCGCTGTTGATGGGCGGCGTGCGCGTCGAGGACGTGGTGACGATGACGGTGCTTCAAGGGGCGATGCTGGCCGTGTCCATGGCGAGCGGCCTTGCGGCGAGCGCATGGAACACGGCGGCGGCGTGGGCGTTGTTCGTCGGGTATGGAATGACGCTCTGCCTTGCTGGCGTGGTCATCCTCCCCGCCGCCGTGGTGCTGGCCAGCACGGGCGTGGGCATGTGGACCGTGGCGGGGGTTGTCCTGCTGCTCGTCGTGGCGGTCGTGTTGGGATTGTTGAAGCTGGCGGGAGCCGAGCTGCGGCAGGCCTGGGATGCGGAGCGCGCCGGGACGACCCCAATGGAAGGCCCGGTGCACGTTCTGTCGGGCGAAGGATCTCGTGGCAGTGCGCAATCCATGACGACCGGGTCCCCACCGGCCCCGGACCCCGGGCCGAAGAGCCTCGGGAATCCGTACGCCGACATTTCCATGGCGACTGCGCCGGGCTGGCTGGAGCGCCGCGCGATCCGTCGGCGTCGTGGGATGCTGGAGACGGACCCGTTGGGATGGCTGCTCCTGCGTCGGCACGGCGTGCTGTGGATGGTGCCGGTGGGGATGGCGGGCGTGTACGTGTGGTGGCTCACGGCGGCGGGCGCGCACGAGGCTCCGCGGTGGCCGGAGTGGGTGATCCCGATGGTCATGAGCTTGTCCATGGCCGGATGGCTTCGCGAGGAACGCGCCAATGGGACCCTCGAGATCCTCATGACGACGCCGTGCGCCGGGCGGTTGGAAGGGAGCCTGTGCCGACGCCTATGGGTGGAGAACGGCACGTGGGTGGTCTTGCATGGCGTATTGACCCTGGTGATGGCGCTGTTCGCCGACGGGGGGACGCGCTGGGGTTTCGTGCCGTTGGTGGCGGCCGTCTGGGGTTCTCCGTGGATCCTGCTGTTGGTGTCGACCGTGGTGCAGGGATGGTGGGCGCGTGCGCTGCTGGGGTGGATCTTGATCCGAAAGGTGCCGGACGTCGTGGGCCACGTGATGCCCGCGATGGTGACGGCATGGGTGCAGGGCGAGCCCGTGCGGTTCCGCGAGGGAGCGGTCGAGCACGTGCTTCAGTCCGTTGCGTTGGTTGGCGTGACGGCGTGCGCCCGGGCGTGGCTGCACCGACGTCGTTGAAGGGGGCCATGGGAACGGTCTTGTGGCGTGAGTTGCTGGAAGCGGCGCGACGGGTTGGAACCTGGCGGTTGCGCTGGGTGGGTCCTTTGGCACTGGCGGCGGTGTTCGTTTGGGCGCGGTTCGCCCTGCGGCCCTCGTTCACCGGGGCCGAGGGACTGGGCCTCTTCAACCTGATGGCCAAGGCGAGCATTGCGTTGGCCTGGCTGGTGTTGCCATGGACGACCGCGGATGCCATCGCGGCGGAGCGGCGGGAGGGAACGCTGGGGTTGCTGTGGCTGACGCCGCTCACGCCCGGGGGCGTGATGGGGGCCAAGACGTTTGCCCATGGGATCCGCGCAGCGGGGCTTCTGGCGTCGATGGTGCCTGCGATCGTGTTCCCGGTGTTGCTGGGTGGCGTCGGTTGGCCGGACGTGGGCCGGTGGGCGTTCGCGTGGGTGGCGATGGCCGGGCTTTCGTTGGCGAGCGGCTTGGTGGCGTCGGCGAGGGCGACGGGTTGGTGGGCGGTGCGGCTGTGGGCGTTGGTGGGGAATGTCGCCGCGTTGATCGTGTTGGTGTCGGCATGGGAGGCCGCGAATGCGTCGGCAGCATGGCTCGCGCAGGGGTCGGGGGAGCCGTTGGGATGGTGCGTGGCTCGGCTCCGGACGGCGCTTCAGGCGAAGGCCGTGCTGTTGAACCAGTTGGCGTTGGGCCACGTGCCGTATGCCCTTCCTGCGACATGGGCGGCGGTGGGGCGGATGGCGGGGGTGGCCTTCCTGATGCTGGGACTTGCCGCCGGGGCGGCGGGGCTTGCGGCGCGCTCACTCGTGCGGGGCGTATCGGAGGAGGCTCGGGCCGTTGTACGATCATGGGGCTGGAAGGACCGGCGGTGGCCCGTCGAACGCGAACTGGCCATGGGATCTGCGGTGGCCAGCGGCCTGTTGCTGGCCATGACCGTCATGGACGGGCCATCGCCCGAGTGGACGCGCGACTTGCTCCGGCCAGTCGGCTGGCTCATGCAGGTCGTGGCGGCGGTGATCGGGGCGGTGGGGGTGCGCGACATGGGCGGGACGCCGATGGGCGAGATGGTGGCGGTGACGCCGCTGGGGTTGGGCGGATGGGCGCGACGCGAGCTGGGGCGCTGGGAGTGGCTGCTGGGGATGGGGTGGAGCCTGTCCTTGATGGCGGTGGCACTGGCGATGGTTGCCGCCGTTCAGGGGCATGAGCGGTGGCCTTGGTGGCTGGCTCCGCGCTTGTTGATGGAGGCGATGACGACGACGGCCGGATGGTGGGGGGCCTTGTGGCTGGGGGCTGCGGCGGCATGGGCCCGACGACCCTGGATGGGCGTCGCGGTGGCCTTGGGGTGGGCGTGGATGGGAGTTCCCGTCATGGAATTGGCGCTGCGGATTGCCATCGAGGCGTTGGCTTGGACGTATCCGGGAGGTTGGAACGAACCCTGGGCCAGCTCGCGCTTTGCCTGGCAACGCCCACGGGTGGGGACCATGGCGCTGGTGGCGGTGCTTCAGTCGGGCCTCATGGCCGCCCAGGCTGCATGGGCGCGACGTTGGGTGCTGGGGCGGGGGCGGATCCCGGATGTCCGGTCTGGCTGACGGGTGGCGTGCGGCCCGGGCGCGGATCAGGGCGTGGGACGAAGGCGGAAGGCGGACGCGTCGAACTCGCCCGAGCCCTTCGTGCCGCGAAGTTCGGCCACCAGTTCCACCTCGCCGGTTCCATCGAGCACGAAGTCGAAGGCGAGGGGGGTCCAGTCGGAGGTTCCCTTGAGTTGGTTTGCTCGGGCGGCCCCGCTGACGCGGATGCCGAGCCCGGTGCCCTTGGCGTCGCCGCCCGACTCGACCCCCTTGCAGCGGGCGCGTGCCTCGAACCGGTACTTGCCCTTGGGCAGGGATACACGTGCGCGCCACGACGGCGCAGCGTTGCCGGCCACGGCGAGGCGCAGGGTCAGCGGTTGGCCGGGTTGCTGGATGCGCTCGGCACGGCTGCCGTCGTCGGCGACGCGGGGCGTCCAATGGCTCGCGTCGAGGGTGCCGTCCCTTCCGAGCCGGACGGGTTTGGGACGGTTGGCGAGCATTTGGGCCACCTGTGGAATGCGGTGCTCGATGCTGTCACGGAGCTCGCGGATGGCATTGCGGATGCCGGCGGCGTCGCCCTTGGGCAGGGTGGCGAGGGCCTTGTCGAGGCGTGTGGCGGCGGCGTCGTAGGTGCGGAAGATGGCGTCGGGGGTGAAGACGTTGGTCAGCAAGGAGCCCACCCGGGCGTAGTAGGCCTCGCGCCATTCGGGCCGGGCCATGACCACCTGGGCCGCCATGCCCTCGAAGCCCCGGTCCACGGGCATCCCGCCGTGGCGGAACATCTGGTCCATGCCGTGCGGCATGAAGACGAACTTGCCGGAGGAGGGGTCGTGGTAGAGGCGGTAGTTGTTTCGGTTGCCGGGGTATCCATCCCAGTCCTCCGTCATGACCTGGAGCGCGACGTAGGTGAGGAAGCGATCCACGTCGAGCAGTGCATCCACGCGGGCGTTCCGCTGGGCGGCGTCGGGCAGGCGGCAGGCGGCGGCCAAGACGTGGAGGTCTTTCCAGTCCGGCGGTTCGTTGCCGGAGTCGAGCTCGAGGTCCTGGTCGATGTCCCGCAGGAAGCCTCCGTCGTAGAGGTTGCCGGAGGGATCGGGGTAATTGCGCGTTAGGAAGGCCCGGTCGAAGCCCTCCTTGAGGACGTAGAGCCCCAAGTCCCGGCCATTGAGGGTGAACAGGGCGTGCGTCGCGCGCGCCGCCGGGATGCCGGCCCTGCGGTACAGGTCGCCGCAGACCAGCTCGGACATGCGGCTGGGATCCTGCACCGAGTTGTTGAGATGGAACTTGTCGAGCCCAAGGACCTTTTGCCCGGGCACGAACTTGTCGGCGTTCAGGGTGAGCGCCGGGTTTTCGTCGATGCCCCGGGTGGAACCGGCCGCGCCCTTCACGCGCACGCCGACGCGTTGCCAGGTGTTGGATCCAACGCGGAGGGTGGCGGGAACGGTCTTTCGGGGCTCGCGGCGGAGCGAGTCCAGTTCCGGCGGGGCGATGGCCACCTCGAAGCGGAGTACGGGTCCCTCGAAGACCTTGTCCGATGGGTGGGGCTTGAAGTGGGTGGCGTGCAACGGCGCGGCCACGGCAAGGGAAGTCCAAGCAACGCAAACCACGCCCAACAACCACGCGCCGAACCGTGTCGCGATGGGCGCGCCGCACAGCCACCCGACGCCGTGGAAACGTTGTCGTCGCATGGTGGCTGGGATTCGGCGTGATTCCGAACTAGCTGGCGACGGCGGCGGGCGGGGCCGAGGGAATCATGCCCGTCTTGCGGGCGTAGTCGAAGATGCCCCCGGCATCGACGACGGGCCGGACCTCGCCCAGGGGCTTGAGGGGATACACCTGGCCGGTGCCGTGGTGGGTGATGGTGTTGGCGTCGATGTCCACCGTGGCCACGTCGCCGGTCTGGAACACGTCGCACAGGCGACCCGCAGACTCGACGGGGTAGAGTTCGCCGGTGGCGACGCAGTTGCGGAAGAAGATACGGGCGTAGCTTTCGGCGACAACGCACTGGCAATTGGCGGAGCCCATGGCGATGGGGGCGTGCTCGCGGGAGCTGCCGCATCCGAAGTTGCGTCCGGCGAGGACGATGGGGTACGCGCTGTCGAGCGCGCCCTCGGCGACGAAGCGCTTGGGATACAGGCCGTCCGGCAATCCCCACAGGGCATACGCGCCGAGCTTCTCGTACTCCTCCGGGATCGTGGGCACCAAGTTGAGGAACTGCGCCGGGATGATCTGGTCGGTGTCGATGTTGTCGCGGACGACGTACACCGGGCCCGTGAACTTCGATTGCATGGCGTGGATGCTCCCCGGCGGCTTGGGGGAAAGGCAAACGCAAATCCACGCTCGACACGTCGGAGCGAAGGCGGGTACGTTCTCGGAACGATTAACGGAATTGTACCGGGTGGCCCATGGCTGCCCAGCACCGGAATCACCATGCAAGAAAAGTCGAAAGTCATCACGGAGTTCCGCACGCACGAGACCGACACGGGTTCGCCCGACGTCCAAATCGCGTTGCTCACGGAGCGCATCAACAACCTGACGGAGCACCTTCAGACCAACCAGAAGGATCTCTCCTCACGCCGCGGCCTCATGATCTTGGTCGGCAAGCGTCGTCGCTTGCTGGACTACTTGAAGCGAAAGGATGAGGCGCGGTACCAGGGGGTCACCAAGAGGCTGAAGTTTCGAAAGTAGCAGGATGGGATTGCGGCCGGGCAGGGTCCCGGCCACGGCTTTTGGACGACACGCGGAGCCTCGAAAAGGGTTCCGTGGCCGCCGCAAAGACGCGCGCGGCGGTGGTCCGTCCGGCCCCATGAACAGGGGCCATTGGCAACAGGGCGCGTCGCCAAGAAAGGGCGCGCCCGTTCCCGCGGGTGATTTCAATCAGCTTCAGGGCTTGAACCCTGCGGTTGATGGAAGTTCCTCGTGGGGAACGGGCGCGCACCGTGAGTAACATGCCCGAGAAAGTCATCATTCCGGTCGGCAATCAGGAGATTGTCATCGAGACCGGTCGTTATGCGAAGCAAGCCGACGGATCCGTCACGGTCCAGCTCGGCGAAACCATCGTCCTCGTCGCGGCCGTCGCCGCGTCCAAGGCGAAGCCCGGTCAGGAGTTCTTTCCGTTGACCGTGGATTATCGTGAAAGAGCCGCCGCAGCCGGAAAGTTCCCCGGCGGCTACTTCAAGCGCGAGGGACGCCCTACCGAGAAGGAAATCCTCACCAGCCGCCTCACCGATCGTCCTATCCGTCCCTTGTTCCCCAAGGGTTGGTTCAATGAGGTGCAGGTCCAATCCGTCCTGCTATCTGCGGACGGCCAGAACGACCCGGACATCCTCTCCATCCTAGGTGCCTCGGCCGCGTTGAGCGTGTCCGACATCCCGTGGGAAGGGCCCTTGGGCGCCGTCCGCGTCGGCCGCGTGGGCGGTGAGTTCGTCGTGAATCCCACCCATGCCCAGCAGGCAGAGTCCGACCTGGACCTCGTGTACGTGGGCAACAAGACGGACGTGGTGATGTACGAGGGCTCGGCCAACGAGATTTCCGAGGAGGACTTCATCGCCGCGCTCAAGTTTGCCCAGGAGGCCTGCCAACCGCAGATCGCGGCGCAGGAGGAACTCGTTCGCCGCGGCGGCAAGGCCAAGCGCCAGATCCATGTCAACGTCGTGCCCGATGCCATCCTTTCGGAGGCCAAGGCCCTGGCCGGCGAGCGCATCATCCCGGCCTTGTTGACCACCCAGAAACTGGCGCGCGAGGCCGCCGTCAACGCGGTGTTCGCGGACGTCGGCGAGAAGCTCAAGGCCAAGTTTGGCGACCAAGTCAACGAGTTCGTCCTCAAGGACGCCCAGTACTACATCCAAAAGGAAACCGTCCGCAGCCTGATCCTCGATTCCGGCAAGCGCTTGGACGGGCGATCCTTCGAGCAGGTCCGCCCCATCTCCGGCGACGTCGGGGTGCTGGCACGGGCGCATGGTTCCGCCGTGTTTGCCCGTGGCGAGACGCAAACCGTGTGTCTTGCGACCTTGGGCACCAGCGACGACATCCAGGAGTTCGACAGCTACACCGGGGGCGAGACGAAGAAGCAGTTCATCCTGCACTACAACTTCCCCAACTTTTCCGTGGGCGAGACCGGCCGCATTTCCGGCCCTGGCCGACGCGAGATCGGGCACGGGGCGCTCGCCGAGCGCTCGGTCCTGCCGATGATTCCGTTGCAGGAGTATCCCTACGCCCTGCGCATCACGTCGGAAATCATGGAGTCCAACGGGTCCACCTCAATGGCCTCCGTGTGCGGCGCCTCGCTGGCGCTGATGGACGCTGGTGTCCCGCTCAAGCGGCCCGTGGCCGGTATTTCCGTCGGCATCTGCACCGAGTACGGCGGCGACCATCAAATCAGCCGCTACAAGCTCCTGACCGACATCATTGGGTGGGAGGACGCGTTCTGCGACATGGACTGCAAGATCGCGGGCACGGCCAACGGCATCACGGGCTTCCAGCTCGACCTCAAGCTCCGCGGCCTTCCGTTGCCGATCATGGCCGAGGCCATTGAGTCGGCCCGCACCGCCCGTCTCCACATCTTGGACGAGATGGCCAAGATCCTGCCCGAGCCCCGCTCGGACATCTCCAAGTACGCGCCGCGCATCACCGTGCTGCGCGTCAACCCAGAGAAGATTGGGCTGCTGATTGGGCCTGGCGGAAAGAACATCAAGCGCATCGTCGATGAGTCCGGTTGCGAGATTAACATCGAGGACGATGGCACGGTGAAGGTCTTCTCCCTGACCCCCGAGGGCATGGAGATCGCCAAGCGGGAGATCGAGG
>JBJSZF010000558.1:0-4084 GCA_046090125.1 Verrucomicrobiota bacterium | reverse complement strand
TGGATGCAACGCGTCGAGGGCGGCCCCGCCCGGCAGCTCACCACCTTCACCGAGTTCGCCGTCAAGTTCCCCTCCCTGGGCGACTCCGGCATCGTCTTCGAGAACGGTGGCCTCCTTGGAGACGTCGCGGACCGAGCCGCGGCCGACGGCAAGGTCCTCGCGGATTTCGACGGGCACGGGGCGGACCTGGCCGGTGGCGAAGTCGAGGATGCGGAGGAGGCCACCGTTCTCGAAGACGATGCCGGAGTCGCCCAGGGAGGGGAACTTGACGGCGAACTCGGTGAAGGTGGTGAGCTGCCGGGCGGGGCCGCCCTCGACGCGTTGCATCCAGAGGTTGGCCTGGTGGTTCTCGTCGCGTTCGGAGACGAAGTACAGGTCCTGCCCGTGCCACATCGGGAAGAGGTCCTGGGCCGGGTCCTGGACGATGGCCTTGGACTCGCCGGTCTTGAAGTCGTGGAGCCAGAGGTCGTCGGCCTGGCCGCCGCGGTAGCGCTTCCAGGTGCGGAACTCGCGGAAGAAGCGGTTATAGACCATTTGCTGGCCGTCCGGGGAGAACGAGCACCAGCCGCCGCGGGAGACGGGCAGGACGGAAGGGGTGCCGCCGTTGGTGGAGACGGTCCAGATCTCGCCCTTGAACGGGTTCCACTGACGGGCGCGGGTGCGGAAGACCACGGTTTGGTGGTCGCGCCAGCCGAGGACGATGTTGTTGGGGCCCATGCGGTCCGAGACGTCGTCGCGCTCGAGCGTAGCCGTCCACGTGAGGCGACGCGGCTCGCCGCCCTCGGCGGGCATGAGATAGACCTCGGTGTTGCCGTCGTATTGGCCGGTGAAGGCCAGCCAGCGGCCGTCGGGGGAGAAGCGCGGGAAGCTTTCATAGCCGACGTGGCTGGTGAGGCGACGGGCGACGCCACCGGCGGCGGGGACGGTGTAGAGGTCGCCGGCGTGCCCGAAGACGACGCGGCCGGAGTGCAGGGTGGGGAAGCGAAGGAGGCGTGCTTCCTCGGCGTGGACGAGGCCCTGCGCGGTGCAAGCCAGGACGGCAAGGGAAGAGACGCAAGCGAGTTGGCGCATGGGGCGAATGTAGGAAGGGCGCCGCCCGGCGACGACAACGAATCCCGGCTGGGAGGGGTTGCGGGGCGGCTTTGAGCAAGGTCTTGCAAGGCGTGTGGGGGACAGCGCGACGTCTTTGGGCTTGCGAAGCCCGGCGAGGAAGGGCAAGGCAGTTGCACCATGAAGAAGATCTTCGCGTTCGCAGCCTCGCTGCTGGTTTCCGCCGCCGTGTTCGCCGGGGAGTTCCCGGACATCTCCGTCAAGGAGGTCAAGGCGCTCGTGCAGTCCAAGAAGGCCGTCTTGATCGACGTCAACGGGACCACGTCGTGGAAGAAGGGCCATGTCCCGGGCGCCCTCGACTTCGACGCGGTGGAGAACGACCTGGCGAAGTCGCTGCCTTCCGACAAGAACGCGTTGATCGTGGCCTACTGCGGCGGGCCGCGATGCAGCGCCTACAAGGCGGCGGCCGAGGCCGCGCAGAAGCTCGGCTACAAGAACGTGAAGCACATGTCGGCCGGCATCTCCGGCTGGACCTCCGCCGGCGAGAAGACCGAGGCCGGGAAGTAAGCCTGGCGATCCCGCGCCCGCCATGGGCGTCGAGGCAAGGCCCGCCCCGCCCTGCATCCATGCAGGCGAGGCGGGCCTTTCCGTTGGGGCGACGGAGGTTGGCAGCCTTGGATCCGGGCGACGCGACGGCCAGCGCGTGCGCGCGGCATGGGGCCTCGTGATTGGCACGGCGCGTGCACGCGGGACAGGGTCCCAGGATGATGTCGCGGGGCACTGGGCGGCGTTGTTTTCGGCCGTTGCCGGGCGGCAAAAGGCGTTGACAGCTTCGGACCGAATGCCCAACGATGTCGCCCGCGTTAAGCCCGCTAGATTCGTTAAAACCTATGAATTGTCTCCATACCCAGCGTCGGAGCGCGTTCACGTTGATCGAGCTGCTCGTCGTGATCGCCATCATCGCCATCCTCGCCGGCATGCTCTTGCCTGCGCTCGCCAAGGCCAAGGCCAAGGCGCAACGCATCAAGTGCGTGAACAACGAGAAGAACATCGGACTCGGCTTCCGGATCTTCTCGACGGACAACAACGGCCAGTACCCCTGGACCGTTGACGTGAGCCAAGGCGGCTCCCAAACCAACGGTGCCCTCACGTGGCAGCACTACGTGGCCGTCTCCAACGAGCTGTCCACGCCGAAGATCATCCTCTGCCCCTCGGACGGACAGCAGGCCGGCGAGACGGCCGCCCGCCAGGAGGCCACCAACTTCCTGCACCTCGTGCGCACCGGCGGCGTGAACGCCAACCGCTTCGTCTCCTACTTCGTCGGCCTCGACGCCTCGGAGGAGAATCCCCAGACGATCCTCGGCGGCGACCGCAACATCTCCCCCGACACCTCCATCGCCAGCCCGGTGCTCGTGAAGAACACCACGGCCGCGACGGCGGGCCCGCTCAGCTTCCCCATCCCCGTGGCGATGGCCAACACGATGGCGACGGCGGCCGGCACGCGTAACTTCGGCTTCACCATGAGGACGCACGACTCCGCCGGCAACATCCTGCTCGGCGACGGCTCCGTGCAGCAGGTCACCTCGGCCCGCTTCCGCGAGGCCATCCGTGACTCCGCCGCCTCCACGGCCTCGCCGTTGAGCTGGTCGTTGCCCAACTAAGCAACTTCCGCCAACAGGCTGAAACTCTTGGGCGCCCTTCGGGGCGCCCTTTTTGTTGCCTTCATCCCCCCTGACGGGTTCCCATTTCCCATCATCATGAAACATTCCCTGTCGTGGATGGCGGCCCTTGCGTGCGCCGCGTCCCTCCTCGCGCAAACGTCCGCCACGGGCTGGCAAACCTTGTTCAATGGCCAGGACGCCTCCGCATGGCGCTCCTACAAGGGCACGGACTTCCCCGCCAAGGGTTGGAAGGTCGAGGACGGCACGCTCCATGTCCTCGCCAAGGGCGGCGGCGGCGACCTCGTCACGCGCGAGCAATTCCAGGACTTCGAGCTGTCCTTCGAGTGGAAGGTTGCCCCCGGAGCCAACAGCGGCGTGATGTACCGTGTCAGCGAGAAGCCCGGCGCGCCCTACGAGACCGGCCCCGAATACCAGGTCCTCGACGACGCCAAGCACGGTGACGGCAAGAACCCCAAGACCAGCGCGTCGGCCCTGTACGCGCTCGTGGCCGCCAACGCCTCCAAGAAGACCCAGCCCGTCGGCGCATGGAACGAGGGCCGTATCCTCGTCCGCGGGTCGCGCGTGGAGCATTGGCTCAACGGCAGCCAGGTCGTCGCCGTGGACCTGCAATCGCCCGAGATCCAGAACCTCATTGCCAACTCCAAGTTCAAGGCGTGGCCTGGCTTCGCACGGCAAGCCTCCGGCCACATCTGCCTCCAGGACCACGGCGACGACGTGTGGTACCGCAACATCAAGATCCGCCGCCTGTGAACGCGTCTACCCGCCTCTTTTCCGCCGCCGCACGCGCGCGCGATGGATGGCCTTTGCTGATGGCGTGCGCGCTGGCCGCCGGATGCGCCTCGGGTCCTTCCGCGCACCCGCCGAACACCCTCAGCCAGGCGGAGGCACGCAAGGGCTGGACCTTGCTGTTCGATGGCCGCTCCACCGACGCGTGGCGTGGCTTCGGCAAGGATGCCTTTCCCACGCAGGGTTGGGAGGTGGCCGACGGTTGGCTGCATCATCGTCCCAAGGCTGGCGGGGGCGACCTCGTCACGCGCGCCCAGTTCGACGCGTTCGAGCTGGAGTTCGAGTGGCGCATCGCGCCGGGCGGCAACAGCGGCGTGAAGTACTTCATCGACGAGAAGCGCGGCGCGCCCATCGGACACGAGTACCAGGTCATCGATGACGCCGCTCATCCCGACGCCTCGCATGGACCCAAGCGCCAGACGGCGGCGCTCTATGACGCGTTGCCCCCGGTGAACCCCACCGTCACCGTGGCGAGCCCGAGCAGCGCGGTTCCGGCGAGCACCGTGGGAATGCGTCCGATGCGATCGAGCGCCAAGCCGACAAAGGGACGGCACAACAGTCCACCT